>CANHBE010000001.1 GCA_947458575.1 Flavobacteriaceae bacterium
GTTCATCATGTGCTTACAGAACTAAAAATTAGAAGAGCAATTCTAATAGGACATTCTATGGGAGGCTACGTTGCACTTGCTTTTGCAGATCTCTTCCCAGAGTATATGAAGGGTTTGGTATTGCTCAACTCGACATCTAAAGAAGATAATCCTGAACGAAAAACAAATCGGGATCGCGCTATCAAAGCTGTAAAGTCAGATTTTACCTCTTTTGTGCGACTTTCAATTTCCAATCTTTTTTATGAACACAACCGGGTAAGATTAAGTAATGAAATTGAGTCAATAAAATTAGAGGCGCTGAAAACCCCTTTGCAAGGTATTGTGGCTGCATTAGAGGGAATGAAAATTAGAAAAAATCGCGAATTTTTGCTTCATCTTACTTCATTTCCAAAACTTCTCATTTTAGGAAAGAAAGACAGCGTGCTCAATTTCGAGGAAAGCGTCACGCAAACAGAAAATACTTCCGTTCAGGTGGTTGCGTTCCCGGACGGTCACATGAGCCATATCGAAAACAAGAATGAGCTCTTAGACATTCTTTTAGGCTTTATCAAAGGCCTATAGGCTAAGCTCACAATTTTTCTTCAAACGGTATTGTTGGATCAAAAATCTCCTGAAGCAAGACTACAATTTCGTTGGTAAAATATTGCAATACTTCTTTTGTTATGATTGAATTTTCATTGTTTTCTGATTTGAAAATAAATGGCAAAAAGCCTGCACTGAGATTCTTAAAGGAAATTATGCCTGCCTCCATTTGACTAATTGTCGAATCTTCCATAAACATGTAGGAATATGCTAATACCTGAATAATTTTGTCGTTTTTCAATTCTTTTGTAAGTCCGTCCCAGGTCTTTAAAACCATATTTCTCCTTTCAACCTTTCCTGTCTTGTAATCGATAACACGAACAATACCGTTTCTCTCTTCAATTCGATCAACATTACCCTTTATCAAAACTGGACAGGGTAATTTAGGGTCTGAAAGCCAACGCTGAAAAGTCGTCTCGATAGCGAGAATTCTGATTACATCACCATCATCTACAGCCTGTATTTCCTTCTTAATAAAGTTTTGTAGATGTCTCTTGGCAACTTCAAATGCTAACAAGTTGCGACCTTTGTTGATTTCACCTTCTCTATAAATCAATTTGAATTGGTTTCTCACTTCCTCTTCAATTAAATTTAAGAAACCTTGTAACACTGATTTTGTCAGTATTTTTCCTTCATAGGGTTTGTAAAAGGATCGCAGTGATTCATGAATAATAGTCCCAAGAGTATTTGCAGCAATTGTTTCTTCAACTTCTTCAATTTCGCGAACCCGAAGAATTCTCTCTAGATAAAACGCAAATGGATTTCTTATATAACTGGTTAATGCTGACGGGGAAAAACTACTTTCAGCTATTTCGTGCAAACGATTTAGCACCAAATCTGACTTATAAATACTTCTCAATTTCGATGTAACCTTGGGCATTGCTGCATTAAAAATTTCATGAGAAATTGAATGATTCGGGCGGTTTTCAATCTCTATTTGAGTAATAAACCTGCTTTTTTCGCCTGCATCAAATCCTTCACTTTCGGTATTGTATAGCAGGAATACGTTCTTGGCCCGCTGCAATAAGTGGTAAAAGTGATAAGTGTAAATTGCGTCTTTTTCCTTATATGTTGGCAAACCATATTCTCGTTTTACATCATAGGGGATAAAAGAATTGCTTGATTTACCTGCTGGGAACTTGCCTTCGTTCATCGAAGTAATGATCACATTTTCAAAATCTAAAACTCTGCTTTCTAGAACTCCCATGACCTGAAGGCCGCTTAGGGGTTCGCCTTCAAAAGAAACCTCGGCCAAATCAACTATCTGCTTATATATGGAATACGCAATCTCCACAGTTGAAACATGACTGTACTGTGAGGCATAATTGATTAATTTATTGATGACTTTGTAGATCGAAAACAGAAATGCTTTAGCGATTTTTTCTTCTTCATTATCGCTAGAAATCTTTCCTTTAATCACTTGAATTATCGCGACAATTCTATTTAATGATATTAAAACTTCTCCTTCCCACTTGTCAAACAGTAGATGAAACAACTCACAACGATTCTTCTGCAATTCGAACAATTTTGAATTTGAAATAAAAGAATAGTTATTTTTCTTGATAATCTCAACTAAAGGACCAGCGTTGACATATGAAGATATAAGTGGATGAGTCAAAACATCCAGAAGTTCTTTGTGATAAAAAGTGTAATTCCCTTTCCGTTTGATTGCACTAACATGCAATTTGAACAACTTGTTTACCAAGATTTGAGCTGGATTATTCCTGCTAGAATAGCCCATTGTGATGTTTAATTTATCTACACTGTCCGGCAATGAATACAATACCGGCAGCAAAAGACTCTCATCTGCAAGGACAATTGCCGTTCTGCTTAAATCGTTTTGAGAACTTTGGCTTTCTAATTTTTCTACAATGTTTCCAACGATTCTCGCTTGTCCGATAGACTTTGGCGTACCGATAATATTTATTCTTTTCTTTTGATTAAACTCATTGCTAATCCATTCAAATGGGTTTGTTTTGTAAAAGGACCAATTCTTCTTGTACTGTCTAATAAACAATCCGGCATCATGATCAGAATCTGACAGAAAAGACTCATCTATGTCCCAATAAATCTTTACATCAGCATTTACTTGAAGTTCCCTAAAAATTAACTCCTCCACAGCGTTTAGTGCATTGAATCCGGCAAATATTAAATTCTTACCTCGGTACTGGCTATTATTTTCCTTTAGTCTATTTAATGCCTCTCTGTATATCATTCCTTGATATCCCTTTTTCTTCTGCAACAGGTGATTATAGAGGGATGAATAATATTCTGGAAGCCTTTTCCAAAAATCAAGATGTTTTTGTACAAGTTCTGACCTAGGATCTGTGGTAACCGACCAGTGTTTGATTTCCTCAATATCATCCAAATATCGAAGAATTCTGTTTGGGTCTATTAGATATCTGTCAATCTCATTAAAATCCTGCAGTAGAGTTTTTCCCCAATTGGCAAAGATTTCAAATGACTGAGGCTCGGTATCTTTGCATTTTGTAACATAAACTTGATAAAACTCAAAAAGAATCTCAACAGGGTCTATTTGACGTAGTCCAGCGAGATCTTCCACGAAATCTTCTATGCTTAGTATTTGAGGAGAAAAAGTAGGGCTAGCAATTTGCTTTCTCAATGCATCGATTAAATAGATTCTTGCCCTCTTACTAGGTAAGACAACTATAGTTTCTGTTAATTCATCTTTGTAATCATGAATTAGAGTTTCGGCTATTTTCCCAATAAACGATGTGTCTGTCATTTTATAAAAATAAAAAACGTCTCAATAACTTGAGACGTTTTTTTAAAATATTATCAAGAAGAATTATCTAACCAAATTCACTTCAACTCTTCTGTTATTAGCTTTACCAGCTTTAGTTTTATTGCTATCTATAGGCTTACTTTCTCCAAAACCAGTAGAGGTTAATCTTTCCTCTGCAACTCCATTTGTTACCAAATAATCCTTAACTGCTTTGGCTCTGTCTTCTGAAAGTTTCTGATTAGCAGCATCTTTTCCATCGCTGTCAGTATGACCTTCAATGCTAAACTTCGAATCTGGGTACTCTTTCAAGATTGCTGCAATAGATTGCAGAACAGGGTAAGTTTGTTGTTGGAAAGTAGATTTACCAGAGTTAAACAATATTGTTTTCGCGTATGCATTCAACTTCTTAACTTGCTCCTCAGAAATTTCTGGACATCCTTTGTTAGCAACGGTACCTTTTACATCAACACACTTATCATCTTTATCCAAAACTCCGTCTCCGTCTGTGTCTGGCCAAGGACATCCACCATTTTCTTTTGGACCTTTAACTTCAGGACATTTGTCAGACTTATCTGTAACACCATCTCCATCAGCATCTGGACAACCGTTCAAAGATTTAGGACCTGCAACTTCTGGACAAGCATCATCTTTGTCAGCTATTCCATCTGCATCCGTATCAGGGCATCCTTGGAACTCAGCTAATCCAGCAACATCTGGACATGAATCACTACCATCAATTATACCATCACCATCAGTATCTGGACAACCTTTAAATTGCTTAAGACCAGCAACTTCAGGACACGCATCATCTTTGTCGTATATACCATCACCATCTGTATCTTTACCTCCAAATTTAAATGTTAAACCTGCGAAATGCTGCATGTGTGATGGAACATTCTGCTCGGGAATTCTTGCTTCATTATCAAATGAGTACTTGTATGTAGACTGAAACGACAAACCAACCATTTCTGTGAACCAAAAGGTCAGTCCAAAACCACCGTTTGCGGTTCCGAAACTAGCATCACCCATAGAAGCGTAACCTCCTCCAACATGCATCGAAGGATCTACAACTTTCCAACCAAACATTTTAGCAAAACTATATTTGATTTCTCCATCCGCAGCATAGTAACTTAAGTCGCCTGGATTGATTACAGTATAATCACCTGGAATCGTAACTCGTGGCTCAACCCATCTTTTGATTCTGTTAACGGATCCTGTAATTCCGAAAGAAAAACTTCCGCCAACATTTCGTGATACATTGATGTATGATACAGATGGAAGGATATTCCAATTATCATTTACATTGAAATACTGAGAAAATTGATCTTCAATGCTAGAAGCCGCACTAACTCGAGTGTCAACCGCATTTGTTCCAAAGGAAATAGCCCATGGGTTGTTACTATCTTGTGCCTGTGAACTTAGTCCAGTAAACATTAAAACAGCAGCAAATAATTTGTTAAGATGTTTCATACTTAAATTTGTTAGATTACAATAATTGTTAGGCAAAAATAACATCTAAATTCTTAATTACAAAATGAAATGTTAAAAAAAAGCCTGCTAATAACTTAATGAAGTGATAATTACACCACATTTAACATTTTCCCCACTTCCGAAAACGCAGATATAGCGATATCTATTTGTTGCTTTGTGTGCGCCGCTGACAATTGAACTCTAATTCTTGCTTTGCCTTTTGGCACGACAGGGAAGAAAAAACCAACAACATAAACGCCTCTTTTAAGCAATTCATCTGCCATAGTCTGAGACAATTGAGCATCGTAGAGCATCACAGGAACAATAGCAGAATCTCCATCAATAATGTCAAAACCTGCTTTTTTGATTTGCTCCTTAAAATATTTTGTATTCCATTCGAGTTTGTCTCTCAGAGTTGTTTCTTTCTCAAGCAAATCAAAAACTTTAATTGAAGCTCCGACTATTGCGGGCGCTAAGGAATTGGAAAACAGATAAGGCCTAGATCTTTGTCTCAAAATCTCGATAATTTCCTTACGACCTGTTGTATATCCTCCCATTGCTCCTCCAAGCGCCTTACCAAGTGTGCCGGTAATTATGTCAACTCTTCCCATTACTCCCTTGGCTTCTAAAGTTCCTTTCCCTGTCGCTCCGATGAACCCGGCTGCATGACATTCATCCACCATAACAAGCGCATTGTATTTGTCTGCCAAATCACATATTTTATCTAATGGAGCAACAATGCCATCCATTGAAAAAACACCGTCAGTCACTATAAGCTTGTAGCGAGCATTTGAGGCATCGGCTTGAATCAATTGAGATTCTAAATCCTGCATGTTACTGTTTTCGTATCGATACCTTTTAGCTTTGCAAAGTCTAACCCCATCAATTATCGAAGCGTGATTAAGACTATCCGAAATGATGGCATCTTCTTCATTAAACAAAGGTTCAAAAACTCCTCCATTTGCATCGAAAGCAGCTGCATAAAGTATTGTGTCTTCAGTACCATAGAATGCTGCTATTCTCTTTTCAAGGGTCTTATGGATGTCTTGAGTCCCGCAAATGAACCGAACTGAGGACATCCCAAATCCGTGTGAGTCCAAAGTGTCTTTCGCTGCCTTAATGACGTCAGGATGTGAAGATAACCCCAAATAATTGTTGGCACAAAAATTCAGTACTTTCTCTCCACTTTCAATTTCTATTTCAGCTCCCTGAGACGAAGTGATAATTCTTTCCCTTTTAAACAATCCGTTTTCCTTGATTGTATTTAACTCATCTTCAAGGCATTGCTTTAAATTTCCGTACATAATTTCATATTTTACAATTGAACTAACTCGATTTTTTCGCCAATATAAACCAAAGTCTTGGCTTTTACCACAAATTTCATTTTTTCCAATACCATCTGGTAGTTTTCTAATTGAAGACGATGTTTCTCCTGATGTAATCCGGTCTTATAGTCAAGAATGAAAGCGTGATTATTTGAATTGATTACAACTCGGTCTGGTATTAGAAGACTTCCTTCATTATTAATAATAACTTGCTCGCTGTAAACTTTTTCTGCATCGGAGAAAAAGACCGACAGCTCTTTGTGGCTCACTATTTCACTGATTGTCTTGCCAACTTTCCCCATTTGGCTACGCTGAATTAATCCAACTTCAACTGCATTTTCAATAGCGCTCTTTAAATCACTTTCTTTGACAACCCAAGAAAGAATTTTATGAATCAAATTACCATATTCTATGGCCGATTCTTGGTAAGTCCCCCAAAGACCAGAATCCCTCTGAGCAATTCTTATTCTTTTGGGATCGAATTTGGAAAGCACTTCAACTATTAGATTTTGATTAAATGGTGTTGAATGATCAATTGATAATCTATCGACTTTACCAAAAGAGTAATGGGTTTTGTTTTTATCATAAATATTGATACTCTCTAAATATTTCACAAAGAAAGATGCCATGTTGTTGGGGAAAGTCCCGTCCTTTCTCGGTTGAATTTCAGTGGAAATAATGTGCAGTTGCTCCTCTGCTCTTGTCAATGCTACGTACAATATGTTGATATTGTCCAATAATTCCTCTTGCTTCTGCTTCTTGTATTCAACTGATGCATGTTCTCCAAAATTTTCTACAGATCGACTGTTATCTATCAGGACTCTTGATAATCCATAATCATCGTTGGTGTTTTTTATCCAAATTCTTTCTTTTGGACTTTTCTCGTATTCTTCCTCAGCAAAAGGGAAAATAACAACGGGAAATTCGAGTCCTTTGGATTTATGAACTGTTAGAATCCGAACCGCATCAGTTTCTTCAGGCAACGGAACGCTATGTTTATTTGAATTCTCTTTCCAATACGATAAAAAATCTGAAATACCAGCTTGCTTGTGATAATCCCGTTCCAAAATCAAATCCAAAAAACATTGCAAGTAGGCATCGCGATACTTTGAATCAACAAGCACCCCAATTAATAGCTCAACCGCTTCGTAAAGGGACTTTCTTCTTAATTCAGTCCATTTAATTGATATATCAAATTCGTGAAGCCAAGCCTCAAATTGGACTTCTTTCTCCAGTTTCATTCCCGCAGCAATAAAGTCGTGTTTCTCAAAAGAATGATTTAATTTACAAGAAAGATAATAGAGCATATTTGCTTTTGACTCTCGGTTGTTCTGATTGTGTAGATATTCTAATACACTTACAATAAACTTGACTTCAGGTGAATTATCAATCAATAACGTTTCTGACGAAATAATTGGGATACTGTGCTGGGACAAATAATTTGCCAATTCAACGCCTTGAATTTTCTTTCTGGTGAGAATTGCAATCTGTTTGTAGCTGAATCCTTGTTGAAGGCTTTCCTTTATTCTATCAAGGGAAGCTTTGCAATACATAGTTTTGCGATCTAGCTCTTCTTCATTTAGATCGATATCCTCTTCCGATTTTGAAGCTAAAAAAGTTATACCAACATACCCGCCTTGCTTGTCAGTGCATAACTGCTGGCTGTGGTTTTGATACAGATTCTTGTAATTTGGATCTTCAAATTCTCCAGACAAGAATCTAAAAAAGCTGTTATTAAAAGTAATCACTTCTGAATAACTGCGATAATTTGTGTCTAATTCAAATACTTTTTTGTCTTTATTGTGGAAGGGATTATTACAATTACTTAATTCAATAAATTGTTCTGCCTTTCCTCCTCTCCATCTATAGATGGACTGCTTTGGGTCGCCAACAATCATTAACGTTCCTTTGTTCTCTGGCCCAAATTCACTAGATAAAGCATTATCTATCAATGGAACTAGGTTCTGCCATTGCATTTCTGAGGTATCTTGAAATTCATCGATAAAGAAATGGTGATATTTTTCTCCTATTCTTTCGTAGATAAAAGGAGCAGGTTGGTTCTGAATGTGATGATAAATAAGTGAATTAAACTCAGCAATCGACAGTAGATTTTGCTCTTTCTGGATAACTGTCAACTCTGCCGAAATTGTATTCAAAAGTGACAACGGCGTAATATTCTTTAAAACAGCTTTGTAAAACGCGATCCTTTCAAAATTTTGGTAAGCCTCATTTAGTAGAACCACAATTTTTGGAAGGAGTAAATTTATTTCAGAAACATCCGTAGCAGATTTGTTTAATTGAACACTATCAACAGTTTCGAACTTTTTGTTACTTTCTTTGAAATTTCCCAAACTAATACTTCGCAAATGATTGGGAAAAGTTCCTCTTGAAAACGAACTCAAATTAATGTTTGAATTCGAAAGTAATTCCAATGCGGCGTTTCCAATATTAATGTTAATTTGTTCAAGATGTTCCTTCGAGTCCTGAATCTTTTTCTTGGCCTCTATAAAGTCTTCGATTTCATTTTTGTGAAGCTCATCTATTTGTTCTCTGTTGTTCTCGCTGTAAAGAAGTTTACTTACTTCGAAAATCTCTCGGGTAATGTCCCACGATTTATCACTATCTGTCTTCTCAAAAGCAAAATCGACAAGGAGATTAGTGATGCTCTCTGATTGTCCAGCCTGCGAGACAATAGATTCGACAGCCTCAATTAATAAAGAGTCAGTGTCCAAAACAACTTCAAATGTAATTGGCAGATCCAAATCATAAGCAAAAGCCCGAATTACTTTGTGTGTAAATTTATCAATGGTTAATATGTCAAAAGAAGCATAATTGTGCACTAAGTGCTTTATGATTTTTCGAGCTTTTTCCTTTAATTCTAAAGTTGACTTATTAGTCTCTTTCGATAATTGCTCTAATAATTGCTTTGATTTTTCACTTGCTTCAGGTCTCGAAAACTGATGTAAATTATAAACTATACGGCTTTTCATCTCATGAACAGCCTTGTTTGTAAATGTTATGGCTAAAATATTCCGATAACTATCATTTCTCGGAGACGAAAGGATAATTTTCAGGTACTCTTTGACTAATGTGTAGGTCTTTCCTGATCCGGCTGAAGCATCATATACGGAGAACGAAGGTATATCTTTACTTACTATTTCCTCCATTATCATTTTGTTTGTTAAAGTTTGTCATTCAGCGCTACTTTACTGGCTCTCTTAGCCAAATAATTAGAATAAGGTGTTTCTTTTCCAAAGTTAAATCATTAATTTTGAATAAAAATTTTTACGAACTACTAAAACTACATTTATGGCCTTTGAATTACCCTCGTTAACTTATGATTATGATGCATTAGAGCCACATATTGATGCTCGTACTATGGAGATTCATCATACAAAACATCACAATGCATATACAACTAACTTGAATGCAGCGATTTCCAATACTGATTTGGAAGGCAAAACTATTGAAAACATACTCATTAATCTTGACATGACAAACATGGCTGTCAGAAACAATGGAGGCGGTTTTTATAATCACAACTTATTTTGGACAGTAATGTCTCCTAATGGCGGCGGAGTTCCCAATGGAGAATTATTGAATGCAATTGAAAGAGATTTCGATACTTTCGATGAATTTAAAGCACGTTTTGGTAAAGCTGGTGTTACCCAATTTGGTTCAGGTTGGGCATGGCTTTGTGTCAAAAATGGAGGAAAATTAGAAATCTGTGGGACTGCAAATCAAGACAATCCTTTGATGCCTGATATTGGCTGCGGGGGAACACCAATACTTGGCATGGATGTTTGGGAGCATGCATATTACCTAAATTATCAAAACAGAAGACCTGATTATATTGAAGCTTTTTTTAATGTAATCAATTGGACTGAAGTGGCGAGAAGATACGCAATCGCCAAATAAGTAGTTTAGATATGCCATAAAGAAAAGGCCGGTTTTGTAGAACAAAACCGGCCTTTTCTTTAGATAGTTGTAAAAAATAAAAAAGGTGAAATTGCTTTCACCCTTTTTGCCCCAAATCTACCATAAGCTTAAACCTACTAAATTATGGTGCTGTAAATATATTACCAAATCCCAGCTTTGCATTATTGAACGCTTAATTATATTGGAATAATAGGCAAATAAGAGTGAATGTGCCTTTTTGAATAGGTCTAAATCAAAACTATTGAAAATAAAAAAGGTGAAATTTCTTTCACCCTTTTTGCCCCAAATCTACCATAAACTTAACCTACTAATGCTATGGTTCACCAAAAGTATAGTTACGAACTCTTTTCCACAAATAAATTAGACGAACTACACCAAAACTCGATAAAGTGTTGAGAGTTTGTCCGTGTTAATAAGCTCTTGTATCTTTTCCTTCAAAAAAGTTAATAAAAGCTCTATTAACTACTCTATTTCCTCCAGGAGTTGGGTAGTTTCCCGTAAAATACCAATCCCCTAAATTCTTCGGGCATGCAATGTGTAGGTTGTCAATTGATTGAAAAATAATCTTAACTTCAGAATTTATGTCAGAACTACTTAACATTTCAGCTATCTTATCCGATATTTCTTGCTCATGAAAAGGACTGTAAATTTCTGTTACAAAGTTTCTTATCTCAGAATCCTTGAGAAATTCTTGAGCTTTACATTTCTGATACACCTCTTCTACTATATGGTAGAGATTTCGTTCTTGCAATAACAAAAGTGCTGCCTTAAATGCAATTAATCCTTCTAATTTTGCCATATCAATGCCGTAGCAATCCGGATAACGGATCTGTGGTGCAGACGAAACAATAACAATCTTTTTAGGTTTTAGCCGATTAAGCATTTTTAGGATACTCATCTTCAAAGTAGTTCCTCTAACAATGCTATCATCAATCACCACTAAATTATCCGTTGGCTGCACAACCCCATAGGTCACATCATAGACATGTGCTACCAAATCGTCTCGGCTTTTGTCCTCTGTTATGAAAGTTCTTAGTTTAGCATCTTTTATTGCAATTTTCTCGGTTCTAATTTTTACCGACAAAATCTGCTCTAATTTTTCTTTTGTCAGAGTCTTTCTATTTTCAATAATGAATTTGTTTTTCCTTTGATTTAGGAAATCTTGCGCTGCTTCAACCATTCCAAAGAATGAAGTCTCGGCAGTATTGGGAATATACGAAAAAACAGTGTTGTCGGTGTCATTTCCAATGGCATTGAGGACAGACGGCAAAACCAATTTCCCCAAAGCTTTTCTTTCCTGATAAATTTCTGCATCGCTCCCGCGAGAAAAATAAATTCGCTCGAAAGAGCATGCTTTCTTTTCTAATGGACTGATTATTTCTTCCTCCGATACGTAACCATTCTTTTTTACGATCAAAGCATTACCGGGATTTAACTCCCTCACTTTATCAAAATCCACATTAAAAACAGTTTGTATTGCAGGTCGCTCTGAAGCAACAACCACAATCTCATCGTCTTCATAAAAATAGGCTGGCCGAATCCCAGCAGGATCTCTAAAGACAAAAGCGTCGCCATGTCCGAATAGTCCAGCCATTGCATATCCTCCGTCCCAACCGCGTGATGCTTTCTTTAATATCTTTGAAACATTTAGTTGCTCAGCAATTACGGGCGAAGCCTCTCGTTTGGACAACCCCTTGTTCTTGCAATTCTGATATAGCTCGGTAACTTCGTCATCTAAAAAATGACCTATTTTCTCCATCACAGTTACGGTGTCGGTCATTTCTTTTGGATGTTGACCAAGTTCAACCAGACTATTAAATAGTTCATTTACATTTGTCATATTAAAGTTTCCTGCAACTATTAAGTTACGATGCATCCAATTGTTTTGTCTTAAAAATGGATGGACACTTTCAATGTTGTTTTTTCCGAATGTCCCATAACGCACATGCCCCAGAAAAAGCTCGCCTACATAAGGAACATCTCTCTTCAGGAGATTTATATTGTCATTATACTCTGGATGTTGCTCCATTTCTGAATTTATTCTCTCGTTTATTTGAGAAAAAATGTCTTGAATAGGCTGTGCATCGTTCGAACGTATCCTACTAATGTATCTTTCACCCGGACTAACATCTAATTTAATGGACGCGAAACCTGCGCCATCCTGACCTCGATTATGTTGTTTTTCCATAAGTAAGTACATTTTCTGTATGCCATAAAATGCAGTTCCGTACTTTTCCTTGAAAAATTCAAGTGGTTTTTTGAGTCTTAGCAAAGCAATTCCACATTCGTGTTTTATCGAGTCGCTCATAATTAATTAGGTCTATAAATAAAAATGCCCCGAAAAATTCGAGGCATAAAATAAGTTATAATTCGATATCAAAATGCACTAGTGATTTGAATTGCTTCAATCGATCTTGCACTTCGTCCTTTTTGAGTTCAAGCATCCTTTCAGTTCCAAATTTTTCAACGCAAAAGGATGCCAAATTTGATCCTTGAATAATGGCCTGTTTCATATTGTTGAATGAAACATTCTCGCTTTGAGTGATGTATCCTGCAAATCCGCCTGCAAAAGTGTCTCCCGCACCAGTAGGGTCAAAAACTTCTTCCAAAGGTAATGCTGGAGCATAGAAAATTTCCTTTTTATGAAAAAGTAGTGCGCCATGTTCACCTTTCTTAATGACCACATACTTTGGACCCATCGCATGAATCTTGGCTGCTGCTTTTACAAGAGAATATTCCCCCGATAATTGACGTGCCTCCTCATCATTAATAGTAATAACATCAACGCGTCGTATCACGTTCAGCAAATCTGATAATGCGCAATCCATCCAAAAGTTCATTGTGTCAAGTACTACTAATTTCGGCTGTTTTGCCATTTGATCTAAGACACTACTTTGTACCAACGGATGCAAATTCCCCAACATTACTACATCGGCATCTCTAAAGTTTTCAGGTACTTTGGGTTGGAAATCTGCCAAAACATTGAGTTGCGTTTCTAAAGTGTCTCTTGAGTTTAGATCGTTGTGATAACGTCCACTCCAGAAAAAGGTCTTCCCTCCTTTTACAATTTCAAGCCCTGAAATATCAATATTTCTATCAGTTAGTAAATCAAGATATTCTTGTGGAAAATCGTCCCCAACTACAGACACAATCGAGGACTTAATATTAAAATTAGAGGCAGATAAACCAATAAATGTTCCTGCTCCACCCAAAATTTTATCGGTCTTCCCGAATGGGGTTTCAATCGCGTCGAAAGCTACCGTTCCAACAATTAGTAATTTATTCATTTGATTGTTTTGAAATTATGGCGCAAATGTAGTTGATAAGTTTGAAAGTTACAAAAGTGTAAAAATAACAGGACTATAGAAGCTTATTTGACTCCTTCTCATAGAACTCATCCAGAGAAAGTTGATTCTGCAAGGAAGCCATGACGGCTAATTCATCACAGCGTTCATTTTGAGCATGATTATTATGACCTCTTATCCACTCGAAATCTATTTGATGCATGCGATATATCTTCAAAAACCGCCTCCAAAGGTCAGGGTTTTTTTTTCCTGCAAATCCTTTCTTTTCCCACTGGAAAACCCACTTTTTCGTTACGGCATCAACAACATATTTTGAGTCCGAAATAACTAGAACTTTTGTATTTTGCTTCTTCAATTTCTCTAAACCAACAATAACTGCAAGTAATTCCATACGGTTATTGGTAGTCAACCTAAATCCCTCATAAAATTCCTTTCTGTATGGTTTTCCGACCCATTCCATTACTATTCCATAGCCTCCATTGCCAGGGTTTCCCTTAGCGGCTCCGTCAGTGTAAATATGTACTTCATGTTTAGTATTCAACTTATTAATGCTTTCTTAGAATTTGTTCAATAATCTTGGGAAGATACTCATGTTCTAGTTTCTGAACTTTAGCAGCAATTTCATCTGCATCCTTACATTTATCAATGGAAATTGATTTTTGAAAAATCACCTCACCTTTATCGTAATGTTCATTTACATAATGTATTGTGATTCCAGTTTCTTGGTCACCTTCATCGATTACTGCCTGATGTACAAACTTCCCATACATACCTTTCCCACCATATTTTGGCAACAAAGCAGGGTGAATATTAATAATTTTGCCCGGGAATTTCTCCACAAATTGATGCGGCATATGAAGTAAAAACCCAGCCAAGACGATAAGGTCAGGAAAATAAGTACGCACTCTTTCCGCTACCAAGCCTTTATTAAGATCTTCCTTGGAAAAAACAACTACTGGAACTTGATTTCGAACTGCACGTTCCACCACTGCTGCATTTGGATTATTACAAAACACCGCTGAGACCTCTACAATTGGGTTAGAACGAAAATACTCAATTATTCTCTCTACATTAGAGCCAGAACCGGAGGCAAATAGCACAATTCTTTTCATTTCTGCGATAATATCAGATTCAATAAAAGCATGACAAAAAATAATCCGTTGGAAATAGAATCAAATTCTGGGGACAATTTATTAAAATACTAGACACATTTATTAACTAAATCGTGGTTTTCAAATAAAGTTTTTTATTTTTGTCAACAAATTAAATTCTAAAATTAAAAAATTATGTCAGACATTGCATCAAGAGTAAAAGCGATTATCGTAGACAAATTAGGTGTTGACGAAAACGAAGTTGTAACAGAAGCTAGCTTCACAAATGATTTAGGAGCTGATTCGCTAGATACAGTTGAGCTTATCATGGAGTTCGAAAAAGAATTTGACATTCAAATTCCAGACGACCAAGCAGAAAATATCGCTACTGTTGGTCAAGCTATTTCTTACATAGAAGAAGCTAAAAAATAATAACCATCACACCCGCAAATAGTAATTTTGCGGGTGTTTTTGTTTTTAAGTTAATACGTCGATTGAAATTCAATCTTTAATAAAAAAATACCCGAGTCTCTTTTGTGCTTTCAATACATGAAGAAATTGTTGGGTATTCTTTGTTTAAAACAAAATCAGTAAAATCAATATTATGGTGTTAAAACGAGTTGTAGTAACAGGTCTAGGTGCGCTTACTCCTATTGGAAATAATATCCAAGAATATTGGGATGCTCTGGTCAATGGAAAAAGTGGAGCTGCACCCATCACTTACTATGATACCGAAAAGCACAAGACAAAATTTGCCTGCGAAGTAAAGAACTTCAATGTAGAAGACTACATTGATCGCAAAGAAGCTCGTAGAATGGATAAGTTTGCACAATATGCCATTGCAGCAAGTGAAGAAGCCATTAAAGATGCCGGAATAACGAAAGAAAATGTTGACAAAAACAGAGTGGGTGTAATCTGGGGCGCCGGAATTGGTGGTCTGGAAACATTCCAGGAGGAAGTAATCAGCTATGCACAAGGAGACGGTACACCGCGATTCAACCCATTCTTTATCCCAAAGATGATTGCGGATATTGCACCGGCACATATTTCGATGAGAAATGGATTTATGGGGCCAAATTACACAACTGTTTCTGCATGTGCATCTTCAGCGAATGCCCTTATTGATGCTTTCAATTACATCAGATTAGGAATGTGTGATGTTATTATCTCAGGAGGCTCAGAGGCAGCCGTTACTATAGCTGGTATGGGCGGGTTCAACTCTATGCAAGCATTATCAACCAGAAACGACAGCCCTGAAACTGCCTCTAGACCCTTTGATGCAACAAGAGATGGTTTTGTGCTTGGAGAAGGAGCAGGCGCTTTAGTTTTGGAAGAATATGAGCATGCGAAAGCTCGAGGAGCTAAGATCTACTGTGAGATTGGAGGTGGCGGAATGTCTTCCGACGCATACCACCTAACTGCGCCACATCCCGACGGAATAGGGGTAATAGCAGTAATGAAAAACACACTTCAAGATGCAAATATGACTGCCGATCAAGTAGATCATATTAACACACACGGAACTTCAACTCCATTGGGTGACGTAGCCGAACTTAAGGCAATTTCTGCAGTTTTCGGCGAACATGTTAAGAATATCAATATCAATTCTACAAAATCGATGACCGGTCATTTGTTGGGTGCGGCTGGTGCTATTGAAGCAATCGCCTCTATTCTCGCGATAAAATACGGTATAGTGCCTCCAACTATCAACCATAGTGTTGTTGATGAGAATATTGATCCAAGTTTGAATCTCACATTAAATAAAGCGCAGAAAAGAGAGGTAAATGTCGCCATGAGTAACACTTTTGGCTTTGGCGGTCATAACGCCTGCGTACTATTTAAAAAAATATAACTCTAGTCTTGAGAAAATTCATTAAAAGAATATTTAAAAACTCCCGCTCTAGCAATGACGGGATTTTTTTTTCTACTATTGAAGAGATATTAGGCTTTCAACCAAAAGATATCGAAATTTATAAAAGGGCTTTCATTCATCGGTCATCGAATAAGACAGACCTGAATGGAAACGCAATCAATTATGAGCGACTGGAATTCTTGGGTGATGCCATGCTAAGTGCCGTAATTGCAGCTCACTTATTTAACAAAGTCCCAGCCGCAGATGAAGGCTACCTGACTAAGATGCGGTCAAAAATAGTAAGTCGAGAACATCTAAACGAATTAGGTCGAGATTTAAGTCTAATTGATTTTATTGAAAGCAAAGTACCAAACACACATTTTGGTGAAAATATACATGGAAATGTATTTGAAGCGTTAATCGGAGCAATTTATTTAGACCTTGGTTTTAATTATTGTGAAAACTTCATTCAAAAAAAAGTTATCATTCCATACGTTGACATAAGTAAGTTGGAAGGCAAAGTAATCAGCTACAAGAGTCTAGTAATTGAATGGTGTCAAAAAGAAAAGAAAAGTTTTCAATTCGAAATTTACGAAGACAACAGCATTACCGGAGAACGATTGTTTGGCGTCAAACTTAGCATAGACAATAAAGTAATTGCAAAAGCAAGAGCAACCTCTAAAAAGAAAGCTGAAGAGAAAGCTTCCCAAAGAACATATTTTGCACTTCAAAATAAAATTGACTCTAAATAAAAATTATTTGGAACTATATCGATTTCGTTGTTAAATTCGAACGTACAAGGGGTTTCAGGGCAACTTTTTCTTATAATTAATACTATATTTACGACTTATTTAATTTGTGAAATGGCAGTATTAAAATTGCACATCGAAGAATTTGATGAAGTTGACTACAATTTAATTGCGATATATAGTACATTGGAAGATTATAGGCTTGCTTATTTTATCAACCAAAAATTACCAATAATTCTCAGTAGAAACAAAGAGGAAGTTGTTGTATCGGTTAAAGAAGGTGAGGCATTTTTCTCCAAATATACCTACGAAAACGAAAACACAACTCATAAGTGGAGTCTGATTCAAAACAAGAACGAAATAAAAATAACACCAAAAAACAACACTCAAGGCCTGTTTTCAGATAGCACGCTCGAAGTCTCAAAAAAAGTGTACTTAATTACCGAACACAAAAAAGTTGATTATTTTTTAAAAATTGAAAACACTACTACAGATCTCTGCTTAGATGACGTTGTAGATAAATTAAAGAAAATAGATAGGATTTCAGCGGCTTATCCTCTGTTACCTGAAACAATAAAATCAAAAAACAATTTAATTTTTTAATAGAAATGCCAACAAACAAAAAAACGAAAATTGTAGCCACATTAGGACCTGCATGCGGCACTAAAGAAGTGATGAAAAGCATGATTGATGCAGGAGTAAACGTGTTTAGAGTCAATTTTTCTCATGCTGACTATAACGACGTAAAAGAAAAGATAAACTTAATTCGTGGGCTTAATGAAGAATTTGGCTACACTACCGCAATCTTAGCAGATTTACAAGGACCTAAATTGAGAGTTGGTGTGATGAAAGAAGATGTCGTTGTAAACGACGGGGACTTAATTACTTTTCAAACAGCAGAAGATATCCCGGGTACTGCTCAAAGAGTGTATATGAATTACAAGGAGTTTCCAAAAGACGTCAATCCGGGTGAGAGAATTCTATTAGATGATGGAAAGTTGATTTTTGAAGCTGTCGAAACTGATCGAAAAACTGAAGTAGTATGTAAGGTTATTCAAGGTGGACCGCTTAAATCGAAAAAAGGTGTAAATCTTCCCAATACCAAAGTGTCATTACCTGCTTTAACCAAAAAAGATATTAAAGATGCCATTTTTGCAATCGAACAAAAAGTTGATTGGATAGCTCTTTCTTTTGTCCGAACAGCTGAAGACCTAATGGAGTTGCAAGAACTGATTTCCAAGCACTCAGACCATAAGATTCCCATTGTTGCGAAAATAGAAAAACCGGAAGGTGTGGCTAATATTGATAAAATTGTTGCCTATTGCGACGGACTTATGGTTGCTCGAGGTGATCTTGGCGTGGAGGTTCCGGCACATGAAGTTCCGCTTATTCAGAAAAAATTGGTCAACAGAGCCAAAACTGCAAGAATTCCTGTAATTATAGCAACACAAATGATGGAAACAATGATAACCAGCTTAACACCAACTAGAGCTGAAGTCAATGATGTTGCAAACTCCGTAATGGATGGCGCCGATGCTGTGATGCTCTCCGGAGAAACCTCAGTTGGAAATTATCCGATTCAGGTTATTGAAAAAATGACGCAAATTATCTCAGCAGTTGAAGATTCACCATTAATTCAAGTGCCGCAAAATACGCCTCAAGTCAGAACAAAAAGATTTATTACAAAATCTATTTGTCACCATGCTGCCACGATGGCAAACGTAATTAAAGCCAAAGCGATCTGCACACTTACCAATAGTGGATATACTGCTTTCCAAATTTCGGCATGGAGACCTTCCGCACATATATTAGTGTTTACATCTAATAAGAGAATCCTTACACAGTTAAACCTGCTTTGGGGTGTTCGATCGTTCTATTATGATAAACATGTAAGCACAGACGACACCGTAACTGATATTAACCAAATGGCTCGTGATCGTGGTTATGTAGACAAAGGGGATTTTCTGATCAATTTAGCTGCCATGCCTGTTGCTGACCGAGGAATGGTAAATACCCTAAGGGTTTCAGAAATTGAAAATTAGAATAAAGTTGATTATTGGTCAGTCATTCTATTCTCTTGTCTTCATCATTAGAAATCAAACTTTAGTTGAACGACCATCGACTTCTTAATTCCTGAATTTAAGTTACTGAGTGATATCCCTAATAATCTAACGGATTCTTTCATTCGCTCTTGGAATAATAGCTCTGTAGTTGTTTCCATAAGCAATGTCTTGTCTGAAATAAAGTACGGTAAGGTTTTGCTTCTAGTCTGTATTGTGAAATCGCTGTACCTAATTTTTAGGGTTATCGTTTTTCCCGATACATTTTGTTTACGCAAACGCCTTTCCAATTCCTCTGCAATAGTTTCCAATTTGCTCAGCACAAATACTTCCGAAGATAAATTTTCATTAAAAGTACGCTCTGCTGCTACTGATTTGGCAATTCGCTCCGGTACCACTTCACTATGATGAACTCCTCTAACTACATCAAAATAGTAGCCTCCCGAATTACCAAAGTGTTTCTGTAGAAAATCTATCGACTTACCCTTAAGATCAAGTCCGGTAAATATGCCCAATTGGTACATCTTTTCGGTGGTTACTTTCCCCACACCATAAAACTTCTTGATAGGTAACTTTTCAAGGAAAGTCTCTACTTCATTCGCATTAACCGTTTTTTGTCCGTTTGGCTTATTATAATCTGACGCCACTTTTGCAACGAATTTATTGATTGAAATACCCGCTGACGCTGTTAATCCTACCTCCTCAAATATACGCTGTCGAATTTCATTTGCAATCAAGGTGGCGCTTGGATTTCCTTTCTTATTTTGCGTGACATCCAAGTACGCTTCATCCAAAGAGAGAGGTTCCACCAAGTCGGTATAATCATAGAATATTTTTCTGATTCGAGTAGATATCTCTTTGTAACGATCAAATCTGGGTTTCACGAATATCAATTCTGGACAGTTCTTTTTAGCTAAATAGCCGCTCATGGCACTGCGAACGCCGAATTTTCTGGCTTCGTAACTTGCCGCTGCAACAACACCTCGATCTTCTCCGCCACCGACTGCAATGGGTTTCCCTCTCAGCTGCGGATTGTCTAGTTGCTCAACGGAAGCATAAAAGGCATCCATGTCAACGTGAATAATTTTTCGAATTTGATCAGATTCAATCATACAACAAATTTAGCAAGACTTCCAGCATATATGATTTGATTCTACTTCAAAACCTTTATCTTTGATAAAAAACAGATTCAAAATGGTTGAAATTGAGCGAAAATTTCTTGTTCTAAATGAAACATTCAAAGAAGTTGCATCACACAAATATCAAATTGCACAAGGATATCTTAATTCACATCCTGAACGAACTGTTAGAATCCGAATAAAGGGAGAAATTGGATTGTTGACAATAAAGGGGAAGGGAAATAAATCCGGCACAACCCGATTTGAGTGGGAAACTGAAATTTCACTTCTTGAAGCTAAGCCATTATTGGCGATGTGCGAGGATGGCGTAATTATCAAAACAAGATATGAAATTGAAGTGGGCCCTCATACTTACGAAGTTGATGTTTTTTCCGGTGAAAATGATGGCCTTATCATAGCAGAGCTAGAGCTTAATGACGAAAACGAATTGTTTGAAAAACCCAGTTGGCTGGGTCAAGAAGTCACAAATGACAAAAAATACTACAACGCTAATCTAAGCAAGAAACCTTATTGTAAATGGTGATATATTAGTCGGCTATTTCAATCTTGACCTTGATGCTACCGCTATTCTTATTGTTCGCAATTTCCATAAAAGCTCGTTTTGAAAGGTCTATTTCTCGTCCTCTAACAAAGGGGCCTCGATCGGTAACTTCAACTAATACACATTGATCATTAGCTTCGTTGGTAACTCTAAGGATCGTTCCAAATGGAAACTTCCGATGTGCTGCTGTGTAATTCTTATTGCTAAATTTCTTACCGCTAGCTGTTTTTCTTCCGTTAAACTTATCGGCGTAATATGAGGCGTGAGCCCCAGACTTATGCAGTCTGAATTTTCCTTTAACTGCAATTACAGTGTCATTAAAAATAATCTCCGGCTGAACCACTGCAGGATTATCAATTGAAATTGTATCCTTTAGAACTGTCATTTTATCCTTTTTCTTAGGATTTGATTGAGCGACAAGTTGGGGTAGAAAGCCTAGTAGCAAAAAGATCAATATTGCTTTTTTCATGTAACATCTTTTTTGATAGACCACGGTTTAAATGAAGGAGATTATTCGATCAATCATCCTATCACAACCACAAATTCCATGGTATTCGAGATAAAATTAAGACTAGACCAACTCCATAAAAAACAGTAATTGCCTTAAATTTAGCATGGTTTTCTTCACCTTTCTTATGCTTGCTCCAACCAACAGTAATCATTATGATTGCTATTACATTGATAAGTGGATGCTCCAAAGATGTCAATCGCAGCGCACTATCACTCATCTGTCCTAATGAAGCAGAACCCAGAGGAGATACGAAATACAATATCAATCCGAAAACCAATTGGATGTGGGAAGCTATCAAGGCCATCAGCGAAATCCTTCTGTCTTTCGCGGTAAATTCCTTTCTTGAACTCATACCAATTACAGCATTTATTACTGCAATAATCAAGGCGATTAAAACTAAATATGCCCAACCTGAATGTGCTTTTTGAAGAATATAATACATTTTTCTGTTTTTAATGAATTTCAAATATAATCAAAAAGCTTTAGGAAGCTATCTTTTTGATTGACTAACTTACTTAGTTTTTAGTTGATTTGTTTTCGAGAAAATATTTCAACAAGAACTCTGTGGAGGCATCGTGTGATTTTATCGTTTTTGAGTCGATTTCACTCAAAATAGAATTTGCTAATTGCTTTCCAAGCTCAACACCCCATTGGTCGTAACTAAAAATATTCCATAATATTCCTTGCACAAAGATCTTGTGCTCATACATCGCAATCAATGAGCCTAAGGACTCGGGTGTTAGTTTCTTAATCAGGATGGTATTAGTAGGCTTGTTTCCTTCGAAAACCTTAAATGGCAAAAGATATGCTGCAGCTTCATTTGAAATACCATGATTGGCGAATTCTTCTTGTACTTGCGTCGATGTTTTTCCATTTAAAAGTGCCTCAGTTTGAGCGAAGAAATTTGACATAAGTTTATTATGATGATCAATCTCACCATGAAGTGGTTCAATAAATCCAATGAAATCCGTAGGGATTAACTTAGTTCCCTGATGAATTAATTGAAAAAATGCATGTTGAGAATTTGTTCCTGGTTCGCCCCAAATAATTGTTCCTGTTTCGTAATTGACCCGCTTTCCGTCTCTTCCGATGCTTTTGCCATTACTTTCCATGATGCCCTGTTGTAGATACGACGCTAACTTCTGAAGGTATTGAGTATAAGGGATTAACGCTTCGCTTTCGGCACCATAAAAATTATTATACCAAATACTTAATAGTGCCAGAACAACAGGAATATTTCCTTTAAACTCCTCATTTTTGAAATGCTCGTCCATTGAATGAGCTCCTCGCAATAAAGCATCAAAATTATTATAGCCCACTGCTAAGCAAATTGAAAGTCCAACGGCGCTCCACAGCGAAAATCTTCCCCCAACCCAATCCCACATCGGAAAAATATTATCTGCATCAATGCCGAAATTGGTCACGTTCTTTACATTCGTCGAAACTGCTACAAAATGTTTTGCAACGTCTTCTTGTCTTGCCGATTGCAGAAACCAGTTCCGGATTGTCTCCGAGTTAGTTAATGTCTCCTGCGTCGTAAAAGTTTTTGAAACGATGATGAATAAAGTCGTTTCGGGGTTTATCTTTTTTAAGATTTCATGTACATGATCACCGTCTACATTCGAAACAAAATGACAATTAAGGTGATTCTTGTAGTATTGCAAAGCCTCAACAACCATTGCAGGTCCCAAATCAGAACCTCCGATACCAATATTGACAATGTCGGTAAAAGCTTTACCTGTATGTCCTTTTCTGGTCCCGTCGGTCACTTCTTTTGTAAATAGCTCAATCTTCCTTTTTACTTCATAAATTTCCGGAACTACATTTGACCCTCCAACGGTTATTGTGGCATTCTCAGGGGCGCGTAATGCGGTGTGCAAGACTGCTCTATTCTCAGTTTGATTGATTGTCTCGCCCGAAAAATATTTTGAAATAGCATTGCCTAGCTGCATCTCCTGAGCCAGATCTAGTAAAAGATTCATCGTTTCTGTTGAAATCCGGTTTTTTGAATAATCAATCAAGAAATCATTCCATTTAATGTGGAACCGATTAGCTCTCCCGTCGTCATTCACAAACATTTCCTTAATTGAATTATGCTCGCCTTCATCATAATGGGCTTGCAACTTTTGCCATGCAGTTGTAGATGTTGGATTTATTTGTTGTAATGCCATAGTTTTGGGTTTAAATGAGGTGCAAATTTACAACTTAGTTTGTTAAATTAGGATTAACAATTTTAGCCTTCGAAGAAGTGGATCTATAGCAAATTTGACGTGACAATTGACAATAAATTAATGCATCAAAACTCACTTTTTATCTTTTAACTGCGCTACACTATCCAATTCTCTTTTTAATGGTTTCATTAGAGAGAGGAAACGAGGCAGGTTCCGTTTATCCATAGGTTCGGAATTTGGGAGTTTTAAACGTAATGCATCCACTTGCACCCCGTTTTTCCAAAATCGATAGCAGACATGTGGCCCTGTAGCGAGACCGGTACTTCCAACTTTCCCAATTACATCTCCCTGATTCACTCGTTGACCGCGACGGACCAAAATTTTGGACATGTGAAGGTATTGTGTAGAGTAAGTTCGATCGTGTTTGACTTTTACAAAATTTCCATTCCCCGCAGTAAATCCTGTTTGCTCAACAACACCTGACGCCGTGGTCATAATTGGAGTTCCTGTTGGTGCTGCATAATCTGTTCCTTTATGAGCCTTCCAAATCATTTGGACGGGATGAAAACGACTTTTTGCAAATCTTGAAGTAATATTGACATATTTTAAAGGTGCTTTCAAGAAAAAATTCTTCAGCGCCTTTCCTTCATCATCAAAATAATCAATTTTGCCGGAACCTTGATTTTGCTCAAAAGGAAATGCGTAAATTTTCTTTCCCTTATACTCGAAGAATGCAGCTTCAAGATCCTCTACACCGTCGTAAATGGTGTCTTCAATAAATCTTTCAGTGAAAGTAATTCCGAACTTATCGCCTTTTTTCAGCTTGAAAAAATCTATTGACCAGGCATAAATTTTGGTAATCTTGCTGGCAAGTGAGGCATCAACCCCTTCTTTTTCAATTGCTTCTGAAAGCGAACCATCTAAACTACCCGCAATTGTTTTTCTCTTGATTACAATAGGTCTTATCTTTTTATAAACATGCAAAGAATCCCTGAAATCAATGACAAAATAACTTCCGCGATCGGGCTGGTAAACAAATGCTTGTAACTTCTTGTATCGATCTTTTGATCGGAATATAGTAAATGGCTTTCCAATCCTCATGATGCGAACATCAAAACTGTCTTTTACTTTTTCGACAATATTGTAAACTTCTTGATCTCCTATATTTTGTTGATTTAGGATGCTTCCGAATGTGTCTCCGGTTTGAATTGTGTCATTTAACACATTAAAATCATTGTATTTAAATCCAAATTGCTCGACAACAGGAATGGGTTTACCTTGCTCAAACACAATTTCTTCTTCCGATTTGTTGCAGGAAAAAAAAGTGACAACCAGAGAAAGAAGTAAAATTCTCTTTTTCAAAGCTTGCTTTTTGAGTTTTTAGAAATTTGTTCCCCAGTTCTTCAATTCTTCTTCGGACCATAATTCGGGGAAGAAAATTCTTCTTTGATATTTTGGATGCATATACTTCTTCCAGTCACTTCCCCCTGTTGCTTCTCCTGTTCCTTGGCCACTTTCGATATATTTCTTAGCAGCATTAAGATGTCCCATAACCCAGGTTACATTTACCGTATAGTCATAATGACGCATAGCTTCAATCAGTTTAGGATTTTTCTGATCTTCATCCGGAAGTTGTTTGAATTTTTGCCAAAGATTTATCGTATTGTAACGTTCCATTTCTCTGAGGAACATACTTTTATATTTTCTTTCAAACTCCAGAATCAAAAACGACTTTTCACCTGTGCCGTGATCTTTTCCTGCTGCCTGCCAATACAAGTGCTCAAAAGCATGCTCGTAGGGTGTATTACGATCTATGGTTGCTCTAAATCTATAATCTATCAGATTAATTAAATCTGTAGAGCTAAATTCAATTAATCGGTATTGTGCACTTTGGAAACCGCTTGCAGGAGTTAATGTGTTTCTGAATTTCATATACTGATCAACCTCCATTCCGTCACCCATAATATCAAAAGAAGTTGTGAGCATATCGAAATATCTACTGATACGAGTGAGTCTCTCTGTAAAAAATCCAGTTTCCGGTTTCTGATTATTGGTAATCTGATCGATCTCCCAAAGAATCATCTTGAATAGGAGTTCATTTACTTGATGGTACATGATAAAAACCATTTCGTCAGGCAATGTCGTTCTTTGGATTTGCAGATTAAGCAGCGCGTCAGTCTGTATGTAATCCCAATAAGTTATTGGTTTTGCCCAAAGCAATCCCTCTAGATGAGTCGTTGTCTTTTGGTTTATTGCATCAAACTTTTCTTCAATATTATCAAGAATCAACTGAGTTTCGCTATCAAGTTTCATTAAGATTTTACTTTTAGTTTAAATGAATATTTCAACCCTTTAAAGCCATCCAAATCGGCCTTTATTGATCCTACAGCCAGACTAGCTTTGATACGAAGTGGTAATTTGTTATCGTCATCTGAAATCCAAACTGTTAAACTTTCTTCTTCCTTAAACACTCTTCCTGATTGCACAAGTGGTCTAAAAATCATTGCTGAGACAGTTCCAAATTTCGTTTCTATATCTTCATTTCCGAGGAATTTCAACTTAAATTTGGTGGATTCATCATCAAAAAACATATCAACCGTAATTGACTCCCCTACTTTTAACTTGTCGATTGTTGGGTGATTTCTCAGATAGTAAAAAGTGGAGACAATGTCTTGGGTGTGACTTGCGAAAGAAAAGGTCTTTTCCGTTTTGTTCTTGTAATCCTTTACCAAGATTCTTAAGTTCTCTTGATTAAAAAAACCTTCCTGATTTTTTTTATAGCCTCCTTCATCAATTTTTCGAACAAATCGATATGGATCGCCTGTTTCCTTGTCAAAATAACTCTCGTACAAATCATCCACCTTAAAAAAGAACCTCGACAGGCCAGTTGTATATCCTTTACCTACTGCATGAAAAACTCTTTTGTGATTGATGACCGCCTCTTTTACCTCCAATGTCGCGTAACCTGCATTTACAAGACCATAATGAATTCTGAACTTGAACCATTCACCTACATCAAAAGCCCGTTCTTTTTGATTACTGAAACCGAATGTAGATGCTACAAATAATAAAACAAGGGCTTTTTTCATTTTTCTTGAATTGATTTCGCGCCGAAATACAATATCTGTTCCAAATGTATTAAAACAAAAAAACTCAGTCAAATAATGACCGAGTTTTTATGCTATTAACCAACCAAAAACTATAAATTAAAATAATTTATATAAAAATTCCGGAAACCACTCCTTCTTTTTTGTTGGTGCAAATATACGGTTGCTTATGAATAATGCTCAATAAAAATTAATCTTTAACGAAAAGTATTCAAAAACAATACTACTATATCGTTGTATTTTAAATAATTATCAATTAAATTCCTTAAACGCTATAAAGTTCCTCTTTTTTCTTGCTCTCTTTCGATAGATTCGAAGAGTGCTTTGAAATTTCCAGCACCAAATCCTTTTGCACCCATACGTTGAATAATTTCAAAAAACAAGGTTGGTCTGTCTTCGACCGGCTTTGTAAAAATTTGAAGCAAGTAACCATCCTCATCAGCATCTACCATGATTGCTAATTTTTCTAGCGTATTCAGGTCTTCGTGCATCATTTTCATATGCTCACCAAGACGATTAGGAATGTCCTCATAATAGGCTCTAGGCGGTGCTGACAAGAATTCTACTCCACGTGCTCTGAGAGCCGTCACCGTGCTGATAATATCATCGGTTGCTACGGCAATGTGTTGCACGCCGGATCCTTCATAAAAATCAAGATATTCTTCAATTTGTGAGCGTTTATTGCCGTTTGCCGGTTCGTTGATAGGGAATTTTATCCTACCATTGCCATTGCTCATTACTTTACTCATCAATGCAGAATACTCCGTATGAATTTGTTTGTCGTCAAAAGAGAGAAAATTAACGAATCCCATTACATCTTCATACCATTTTACCCAAATATTCATTTGATTCCATCCCACATTTCCGACCATATGATCGACATATTTGAGTCCAACAGCAGTCGGATTATAGTCAGATTTCCATTCTACATAACCCGGCAAAAATGTTCCGTTATAGTTTTTGCGTTCGACAAACATATGAACGGTTTCTCCGTAGGTGTATATTCCTGCTCGAACTACTTCACCGAATTCGTCTTTTTCGATGGTCGGCTCCATAAATGGTCTAGCACCTCGTTTGGTTGTTTCTTCAAAGGACTTTTTAGCGTCTTCTACCCATAAAGCAATCACTTTTACGCCATCGCCGTGTTTTTTTACATGATCACCTATTGGAGAATCGCTATTCAGCGCAGTTGTTAAAACCAATCTGATTTTATCCTGTTTTAGCACATAAGAAGCTCGGTCTCTTACACCCGTTTCCAATCCCGCGTAAGCTAGTGATTGAAACCCGAATGCAGTTTTGTAAAAATGGGCTGCTTGTTTGGCGTTTCCAACGTAAAATTCGACATAATCGGTTCCTAACAAGGGCAGGAAATCTTGTGCTCCTTCAAATATTTTTTCGAGTCCATACTCGACTGATTTTATTTCTTTTGACATAATCTTATTTTTTTACTTTCGTTTCCGCTACTACAATTCTTTGATTCTGAAGCAACGGAAAGCGGGTTTTTGATTTTATGAAAATTTGTAATGTACTGCAATTGCTAGCCCTGATGGCAGCGGCATCCTTTTGTGTTGGCGTTCAACACAAAAGATACAGCGAACAGCAGGAAGTAGCTTCTAATAACTATTCTACCCAAGACTTGTAATAAACCCCATCATCTATAGCCATAGCATCTTCAGTAACCATGAGTGGTCTGAACGTATCTACCATAACCGCAAGTTCTTGAGTTTCTGTTTGACCGATGCTTCGTTCCATTGCACCTGGAGCTGGACCATGAGGAATTCCTTTAGGGTGCAAAGTGATATGCCCTTGTTCGATATTATTCCTTGACATAAAATCGCCATCTACGTAATAAAGCACCTCATCACTGTCAATATTGCTGTGGTTATAAGGAGCCGGAATAGCCTTTGGGTGGTAGTCGTAAAGTCTTGGACAGAACGAGCATACGACAAAAGTAGATGTTTCAAAAGTTTGATGCACCGGTGGCGGTTGATGTACCCGACCTGTAATCGGTTCAAAATTATGAATTGAAAATCCGTATGGGAAATTGTATCCGTCCCAGCCAACAACGTCAAATGGATGCGACGCATAGACTATTTCGTGAATCATTCCTTCTTTTTTTACCTTAATCAAGAAATCACCTTTTTGATCGTAGGTTTCTAGTTCATGAGGCAACTTGAAATCGCGCTCACAAAATGGAGCGTGTTCAAGCAATTGGCCTGATTCGTTTTTGTATCGTTTGGGCGTGTAAAAAGGGGCGAACGACTCTACATAGAACAACCTATTATCAGTAGTTTCGAATTCAATCTGATAAATCATTCCTCGTGGAATAATCAAATAGTCGCCGTACTCGAATGAGATATTCCCGAGCATGGTGCGCAATTTTCCTTTTCCTTTGTGAACGAATATCATCTCATCCGCATCTGCGTTTTTGTAAAAATAGGATGTTAGTGAATGTTGTGGTGCTGCTAAACCAATTGTGCAGTCGCGATTAACCAGCATTGGCTTTCTACTATCTAGAAAATCCATATCAGGCTTTACTTCAAAGCCTTTTAGCAATAAGGACTTAATGTTTTTATCAATAGCAATTTTAGGCTCTACTGAATATGATTTGATTATTTCCTTTACTTGTGTTGGGCGATGTACATGGTAGAGCAGAGAAGAATGTCCATGAAAACCCTCCGTACCAAACAATTGCTCATAATATAACCCACCATTCTGCTTTTCGAAGGTTATATGTCTTTTTTGAGGAAAACTTCCTAATTTATGATATACAGGCATGATTAAATAAATGATAATTAATAAATTGATTTACAACATTTACTATTAATCACTCTGGATTTCTCTTAATCATGTACTTGAGATGTACCAGCAATTCTGTCCAATACATATTCATATTTTATGAGGTTATTGTGTTCTAAGAGATGCAACAAATTGACCAAATCAACTCTGCTAATTGGATCAAAGGCAAGATTTTGATTTTGTTGTAACAAATATCGGAAAAAAACATCTTTAGAGATTAAATCTAGCGTGATATTTTTGAAGGCAAAAAAGGCGCTTGCGAAATTAATCGACAGCGCCCTTTTTGATCATTCTGATTTAATTTACTCTTTCGGATTGTTGAGGTTACTGTTTCGTTTGCCGTAAACAAAATAAATCACCAGTCCAAGACCAAGCCAAAGTACTAATCTAAGCCAGTTCGTCCAACCTAAACCGTATATCATGGCTAAGCAAACTAGTATTCCCAATATTGGCACGACTGGCACAAAAGGCGTTTTGAATTCGCGTTTCATATCTGGTTCTCTTTTTCTCAATACTATAACAGAAAAACAAACTAAAATGAAGGCAAATAAAGTTCCGATACTAGTCATATCGCCAACAATATCTCCCGGAACAAATGCCGCGAACAGACCTACAATAAGAAGGATAACTAAATTGGCTTTGTAAGGTGTTTTATATTTCGGGTGCAGATCTCCGAAGGCTTTTGGCAAGAGACCGTCTTTTCCCATTGCATAAAAAACTCTTGATTGACCCAACAACATCACCAATATTACAGAAGAAAATCCTGCTAGAATAGCAATTGTAACAAATTGAGCTAACCACTCATAACCAACCATATATTTACTAATTGCAAAAGCAACAGAAGCTTCTTTACCACCGGTTCTAAAGTCTTCGACAGTTGCCACACCAGTCAAAACGTGGGCAAAAAGTATATATAGAATCGTACAGACCGCTAAGGAGCCTAGAATTCCTATTGGCATATCGCGCTTTGGGTTTTTTGTTTCTTGCGCAGCCGTACTTACTGCATCAAAACCAATAAAAGCGAAAAAAACCGTTCCTGCCGCACCTAAAATTCCAACAATGCCACCGTAATGATGTCCGATACCTTGGTCGTCGAAATATGTTCCGTTCTCAGGAATGTACGGTGTATGATTTAAAGGGTTGATGAAATTCCATCCTATCACAATTATCAAAACGACAATTGTGACTTTAACCACTACAATTAACCCGTTGACAAACGCGGATTCTTGAGTTCCTTTGATCAACAATAGGCTAATAATCGCAACGATGAAAAGTGCTGGCAAGTTGATGATTCCTTGTTGTAAAACTTCCTGCGTATTTGGATCTACAATTTTTTGAAATGGTGAATGACAGAGAGAATAGGGAATTGGATTTACATGCATGACATTGACCAGCAAATTATTGAGATACTCACTCCACGCTATTCCTACAGTGGCGGCACCGACAGCATATTCCAAAATCAAATCCCAACCAATAATCCATGCCAATAATTCTCCCATCGTTGCGTAAGTATAGGTATAAGCGCTTCCTGAGATTGGAATCGAGGAAGAAAGCTCTGCATAGCACAATCCCGCCAAAGCACATCCTACTGCAGCAACAATAAAACCAATTGTCACTGAGGGACCTGCGTTTTGAGCGGCAGCAGTTGCGGTTCTAACAAAAAGGCCAGCGCCAATAATTGCTCCAATTCCCAAGGCAACTAATGACCAAGCCGTCAATGTTCTTTTCAATCCTTTTTCTGACTCAGCGGCTTCGCTCATCAATAGTGCTAAAGATTTTTTCTTCCAAATAGACATAATAACTACGTTTTATTGTTGGTTTAATTTGAATTCTTTGACTTCACAAATAGGTCACGTGTCAAATATATTATTTTTTCAATAACATCAGACACAAATTTTTTAGTTGACGTAATGATTAAAACCAGAACCCCACGCTAAACCAAGCGAATGTCCTCTTGGTTTCTGGAGACCATGAATATTTAAACTCTATTGGACCCAGCAAAGACTCAAGGCCGTACCCGACAGCATATCCTGTATAGCTGATTCTATTAATCCAATCGGCAGTTTCAAAAAGATTGTTTTTGATATTGGCAAAATTTCCAGAAAGATTGATGTGGTTTTTCTTGTAGAACTCGTAATCCAATGTAACATCACTTTTGATGTAACTATCACCCGACAAACTCAAGAAATCATACCCATAAAATGGTCTGAAATTATTGATTGTTGTAAAGCCATAACCTCCCAATACAAAATCAAAAAAATGTACGCTTTCGTTTCCGAATGCAAGTCCCATTTCCGACTGTACTTTCAGAGTTGTTTTTGGTCTGATCGTTGTAGCAAGACCAATTTCTCCTTTGGCTATCGAAAATTTATTGAACTGATTGGTGTAATCTGATGATATTAGATAAGACTGAATATCTCCAAAAAAATACCATCCTTTTTTCGGAAAAAACTTGTTGTCTAAATCGTCGTATTTTATATAGGCGAAAGCACTCGAATAATTACTTTTCTCAAATTCAGAATTGATTGCATTGAGTGTTGCCGAGCTGATATCCAAATGCCGGAATTCCAGTCCACCACCGATAAGAAATTTTTGGATAAAAATAGTTTGCACATAAAATTGATTCATAAACTCGATGTAATCAATATTGAGACTTCTGATTCCTAATCTTTGAAGCGTTTCCCCGTCATTAAAGTCTGTTTCAACATTTCTGTTAAATCTATTATACCGTGATTTGAAACCAAAGCTCCAGTAAAAACCGTTGTCAACATAATAATCGAGGTTAAATCTGAGGTTGTCTCCAACTATAAGATCAAATGAAGTGATATCATTTCTAAATATGCTGTTTTTTTTTGTAACGTTAATCAAAGCTCCTGTTTTGAACAAATCGTCGTAATGCAGAGCAAACTTTAAGAAGGTCTTAGTAGGGTTTTCTGTCAATTCTACAATTAGATTATCTTTTTTATTATTCTTTTCAATTTGGTAACTGATTGTGCTAAAGTTCTGCGTTGAAGCCAAATTATCAAATCCAATTTTCAGGTCATCATAACTATACGTTCCAAGCTGCTTCATTCGTAGTTTACCTAAAACATAAGCCCGAGTATATTTTTTTAGCGGATTTATTTTGATTCCATCTATATCAAGATTGCACGGAGGAAGTTGCCCTGTGATTGGTTTATTAGCTTGCGAGGAGTCACCTAATTTTCTCAGTGCTTCATATTGCGCAAAAGCGGCTTCTTCTCCTTTTTTGATGATTTCTTTACCGTCATCAAAAGAAATGACTCCAAAATCCTTGATGTCAGGCTTGATGTATATATCTGTGAGGGCGACTTTTTCTTTCATCTTCTCAATCATTTGCAAATTGGTTATTTGCACTAGTATTCGTGTTGCCTCTTTCAGTGCTTTTCGATTCTTGAGATCATCTTGCACATCCACTCCAATGACAATATCTGCGCCCATTTTTTTAATTTCCTCGACCGGGAAGTTATTCGAAACGCCGCCATCTACCAATAATTTTCCTTCAATTTCTACCGGTGCAAACAAGGTTGGAAAAGCACCACTTGCCAATAACGCTTTTGCCAAATACCCATTTTGCAACAAAACTTCATCTCCTGTCTCAATATCAGTAGCAATACACAGAAATGGGATTGGCAACTGATTGAAATTGCGAATATGTCTGACGTTGTACGTTAGCTTGTTGAGCAGGTTATAATTGTAAAGTCCTTTTGACAATGACGTCGGAACTCCAACTTTTAGTTTCTCAAATGGCAATGTAAACGCGTACATTTCATCATTCCGCTTTTCGTAGAAATTCTTTGAGGACCTCGGAATATAATCACTCAACAAATCATCAAAATCCGTA
>CANHBE010000002.1 GCA_947458575.1 Flavobacteriaceae bacterium
CTCGCTAGCAGTGGTGATGACAATAAAATTGCCAAAAGTAGTAAGGTAAATTTTCTCATGATTTGGAGTTTAGAGGTTAATTATGTTTTTGGTTGTTTTGACTTTATTTTCTAATCTTCATTAGCATACGCTGAGTTTCTGTCTACCACTGGCAAGTTTACCGCAAGCCCTTTTTCATTGATCATGGTCATATTTAATGTATCTAATTTTGCAAGATTGCGAGACACGAGACCGCTAAACATATTGTATGAAATATTCATTTCTTTGAGGTTATTTAGCTTTTCTAGGTCGAATGGTACTTGACCTTGCATCTTATTTTCAAATAAACTAAGATTTTCAAGCGAGGACATATTTGCAACTTCTTTCCCTAATGAACCTGTCAGTTTGTTGCTATTTAGCAATAGTACTTTAAGTGATTTTAATTCATAGATGGTCGATGGAATGTTACCGGTTAATTCATTATTGAATAATGACAACGTTTTTAGGTTTTTCAAATTTCCTATTTCGGCAGGAAGTTCTCCTGACAATTGATTCATGAAAATTTCAACAGAAATTAGTGCTGTAGCCTGACCAATCGATGCGGGAATCTTGCCTGATAATTTGTTAAACGCGATATTCAAATTCTTTAGCTGCTTCAAGTTCCCGATAGTCTGTGGGATTAAACCTGAGATGTCATTTCTAAATAGATTGAGATTCTGCAAATAAACGAGGTTACCTAATTCGTTTGGAAGTGTTCCTACCAAATGATTATTTGAAAGATTCAATGCAATAACTTGATTATTTTGAATCTTAACACCATACCAAGTTGTAACTGGTGCGCTCAAATCCCATTTGTTTGTCCATTGACTTCCATTAGTAGCTTTATACAATTTTACTAATGCCTCTTTTTCTAAACTTGAGATGTTTGCCATCATTGATGCTGTCGCAACAAAAGACAAAAATAAGGTAGAGATGGTTTTCATAATGAATGCTTTTACGTTTAATACTGGTGTAAAACTAGGCAACATATCGACAATGTGCAAATAAAATCGATGAAATGCACTTTTTTTAATTTTTTTACTATATTTTTCTTACAAATTAAAACGAGATTTTTCGGAATATCGACGAACGACATATTTGGAAAAAAGCAAAAAACGACCTTTATCGATAATAATATTGATTACATTTGATTAACTAACCTCTTAAACAAATCAAAATGGAAATTAATTTTTTGGCAATTCTCGTTGCAGCACTGTCGACTTTGGCAGTCGGATTTATTTGGTATAATCCGAAAGTATTCGGCACAATTTGGATGAAAGAATCTGGAATGACCGAAGATGATATGAAAGGTTCTAACATGCCAAAAATATTTGCGCTAACATTTATTTACTCCATAATGTTGGCTCTAATTATGCAAGTCTTGGTCATTCATCAATTTGGTGCAATCGGAATGGTTGTCGGTGATCCAACGATTGCAAAACCGTAATACGCCGAGTTTATGGCTGATTATGGCAATGCTTTCAGAACATTCAAGCATGGCGCTTTACACGGATTTATGACAGGATTATTTCTAATCTTACCTATTATTGGAATCAATTCACTTTATGAAAGAAGAAGCTTTCGATATACGTTGGTAACAGCCGGATATTGGGCCGTTTGTTGTACGATTATGGGCGGGATTATTTGCGGATGGCAGTAAGAATCAGGAATTCAATGTTTTAAATTGCGTCGATAGCCCGAGCCAATTCAACGTCTTTTTGCGTTATGGCTTGAGCGTCATGTGTGGTTAATCGTAAATTGACTTTGTTATATTTCACACTAATATCTGGATGATGGTTCATTTTTTCGGCTAATTCTCCCACTTGATTTATAAAATCTAGAGTGCTTCTAAAGTTCTTTAAGACAAAATCTTTTTCAATTCCGTCATTTCGATATACCCAATCTTGCAGAGATTGAATTGCGATTTGCATTTCTTTATCTATCATGTTCATACATTTTAATCTTGATAAAGTTAGGTTAAATATAGGTCGGTTCGTACAAGTTTAAGTAAATTTCGCAACTTTAAAATAGCTTACTGTAATTTGGCAAATTCCCATTCGCACAAGATATACCGCACTACTTCCGAGCTTCCTAGTGAATGGGAAAATCTGGCAAAACAAAACATATTCCTTTCAAAGGCATATTTGGAAGTGCTTGAAGTTTCGGCGCCTTCTAATATGCTCTGTTTATTTGTAGGTATATTTGAGCATCAACAACTGATCGGGATTGCTATAACTCAATTTCTCGATTTAAATCAGCTTCAGTCCTATGGCGAGCGTGACCAATGCATCAAAACCAAAATTCGAAACTTTATATTCAAAAAGTTCTCGTCGCATGTATTATTCATCGGCAACAATATGCTTACAGGTCAAAATGCCTTTGTTTTTTCGAATGAAATTCCCACCGAAAAATCATTGACGCTACTACATCAATCGATTATTGCAGTCAAAAGTGAAATTGAAACTCACAGCAAGAGTATCCACCTCACTTCAATCAAAGACTTTGACGAAAAGCAAATCAAATACTTTAACCTACCTGAATATACAAGCAATTACATTTTTTCTACGCAGCCCAACATGACATTTGATATTCCAAAGAACTGGGATTCCGAACTTGATTATCTGGATGCACTTACAAAAAAGTACCGTGATCAATACAAGCGTGCTCGAAAGAAATTAGTGGGAATAGAAAAACGAAAAATGAAATTGGAAGAGATTCGATCAAATGAAGAGACAATTTATGAGTTATATAATCATGTGGCTCATAAGGCTCCCTTTAATACTTTTTTTCTTGCCAAGAATCATTTTCAGGTTCTTAAAGAAAAATTGAAAGACAATTTCTTGTTTTACGGCTATTTTGAAAACGACAGACTGATAGGATTCAACACGCTTATCAAGAACGGAAAAACACTTGACACCTATTTCTTGGGTTATGACGACACTGTTCAAAAAGAAAAAATGCTGTATCTCAACATGTTATATGACATGATCGGCTACGGTATTACAAAGAAATTTGACAAAATAATATTTGGTCGAACAGCACTTGAGATAAAAAGCTCGGTCGGTGCAAAGCCTCAAAAAATGTATGGATTAATCGAGCATAAAAACCGCTTCATTAATTCTAAAATGTCAACTCTTTTTCCTTTCTTAGAACCTGAAATGATTTGGAAAGAACGCAATCCTTTTAAGTAGATATTCGATCTTACCAATTAATTTCTATTTATAAAGAAAAACCGCATGCATTTCGAATTTGAATTTTACAGTTCCAATATACTAATCTTGTCTTTTCTAGGGATTATTAAAACAATTTCGCTCCTCAATTACGGGACTTCAACAATAATATTTGGAGTTTATGCGTGAAGTAATTTGATTAAAAATAACTCTAGGGAGAGAATTGCGGACAATCGATGTATTAGCTTTGACGAAAAAGATACCACTTATTATAAGGCAAAAAATGACCATTTAAGCATAAGCTGATTGAAGTGGGATTAGATTTAGATTTACGGAGTACTTTTGACCCTACTAAATTTAAAATATTGGTACAGGCCAAACAGACAGAGAACAATTTCCCCGAGCGCTCCTAGAGAAAACAGAACTGCGCCCCAACCATCGATATAAAAACTAATTAAGCGCCCTGTTGCTAATCCGCCCATAAATAAAATTTGCGACAAGGTTGCGGCCTTCCAAAAGTTAGGGATTATAATGCCGACAAACCAAAACAAAGCGAAAGCGAGATACAGTCCCATGATGGCCCTAAAAACATTAGACAAATCCGGGGTCAGTACTTGAAAATCAAGAAGTCTTGGTAGGACTGTATTTGGTGAGAGTCCATATACTAATGCTGCCCCCATCACAATCAAGCTCGATAGTAGCAAGTGAATATTCTGTTGAATTGAGTTCTGTTGCATGATGTCAAATATACAAAAGAAGTTGATTGGAAAGCAGAAACCCTAGCCCCGATGGCAGCGGAAATCCTTTTTCTGAACGAATCGCAATTGCAGATCACAGACGGGTTTGAAAAAGATTGTAGCGAACAGCGGGAAATAGCTTCAAAAAATCTTACCACCGCTAGTTGGCTATATTAGGCGTTATCGATTTCCATTTGCACTTGTTCCCATTCTTCCAAAAGCTTATCAAGTTCGGCCTTTTTCTTATTGTAAGCTACAAAAAACGAGGCGTCTTCGATGTGTTTGTCATAGTTGGAAGCTAGTGTTTTATCGTCGTTTTGGATATCAATTTCAAGTTGTTTGATATTGCTTTCCACTTTACTGAGTCGATTTTGCAGCGCTTTATTCTTTTTCTGATCTTCGTAGGACACTTTGGTCTGATTGGAATGCGCTTCTTTGATTACTACGTCTTTCTTCTCGACTTCACGCATGTTTTGAAGGTTTCGTTGTTCGAGGAAGAAATTGATATCGCCAAGGTATTCTTTGATTTTCTGGTCTTTGAATTCGTAGACAATATTAGACATGCCTTGAAGGAAATCACGATCGTGCGAAACGAGCAGTAGCGTGCCTTCAAACTTTTGTAGCGCTGCTTTGAGGACGTTTTTGGATTTGATATCGAGGTGGTTTGTGGGTTCATCCATTACCAAAACATTGATAGGCTGCAGCAACAATTTGCATAGCGCAAGTCGATTTCGTTCACCTCCTGACAGCACTTTTACTTTCTTTTCGACATCATCACCTCTGAAAAGGAAAGCACCCAACATATCACGGACTTTTGAGCGATTTGTGTCGGTTGCTGCATTTTCCATAGTTTGAAGCAATGTGATTTCTCCGTCTAGATATTCCGCTTGATTTTGGGCGAAATAACCGACTTGAACATTGTGTCCTAGTTTGATTGATCCTTCGAACTTGAACTCATGCACAATTGCTTTGATGAATGTAGATTTTCCTTGACCATTCTGACCGACGAAGGCTATTTTACTGCCTCGTTCTACAAGTAGATTAATGTCTTTAAGAATGGTCTTATCACCGTATTTTTTGGTAACGTATTCCGCTTCGATTACGACTTTACCCGGAACTTTTGAAACTGGAAATGAGATATTCATGACTGAATTATCATCTTCATCTACTTCGATACGTTCTACTTTATCTAGTTTTTTGATGAGGGATTGTGCCATCGATGCTTTAGAGGCCTTAGCCCTAAACTTCTCGATTAGCTTTTCAGTTTCTTCAATTTTTTTCGCTTGATTTTTTTGAGTTGCTAGTTGTTTTTCGCGAATTTCGTGGCGCAATTCAAGGTATTGTGAATAAGGTTTATTGAAATCGTAGATTTTCCCCAATGAGATTTCGATGGTACGATTGGTAACATTATCTAAAAACATCTTATCATGGGAAACGATAACTACTACTCCGGAATAATTGCGAAGGAAGTTTTCCAACCAGATAATACTTTCGATATCGAGATGGTTTGTTGGCTCGTCAAGCAGTAAGACATCATTGGCCTGCAAAAGAAGTTTAGCCAATTCTATTCTCATGCGCCAACCTCCCGAGAAAGTTTCTGTGAGATTATTGAATTCTTCTCTTTTGAAACCCAATCCAAGCAAGATCTTTTCGGTATCACCAACATAATTATAACCACCCAATAATTCAAATCGATGTGTATAATCTGAGAGGTCTTCAATTATTAGAGAATAAGTTTCGCTTTCATAATCTGTTCGAGTCACCAGTTGATGATTAATTTCTTCCAGGCGTTTCTCGACTTCCTTTATTTCTGTAAATGCTTGATAAGCTTCTTCCAAGACAGTTCGTCCCTGCTCAAAATCGATATCTTGACGCAAGAAACCGATTTTCACATCCTTCTCTGTAGCAATGCTCCCTGAATCAGGCATAAGATCACGAGCCAGAATTTTAAGCATTGTTGATTTACCGGCACCATTCTTTCCAACCAGTCCAACCCGATCACCCGCTCCCATTCGGAAAGTAACTTCCTCGAAAAGGTAAGTTCCTCCGAAAGAAACCGACAAATTATGTATGTTGAGCATATAAATGTGACTATTATTACATTAAGTACTTTCTCAAAAGAATACCTTTGTCAAAAATATTTGCAAATGTTAAAAAAAGGATCTAAACTAAATAGTATTTTAACAGGAAGTTGTCCGAGATGCCAAAATGAAAGTATGTATGTAAATAAGAATCCGTATAACATGGCTAAAGTTCTTGATATGCATGAAACTTGTTCATACTGCGGTTTAAGATATCAACTTGAACCTTCTTTTTTCTATGGTGCTATGTATGTGAGTTATGCCGTTAATGTTGCTGTGGGAATTGCGGCATTTATTGTTTCGCATTATTTTTTAGACCTAAACTTAAAAATGTCATTTGGAGTAATTGTTGGCTCCTTACTAATACTTTATCCGCCAATACTTCGTTGGTCTCGAAACATTTATATCAACATGTTTGTGTCATATAAGGGAAAAGAAGGTAATTAGCTATATTTTTTCAAATCTTTTGATATCAATTTCAGGTAAAAGCGGCTCCTTTATTTCGATATGGTTGAAAAGCGCCAATGCCATTGACGGCCCGTTCATAACGCCTCGAGTACCTAGACCGTTTAAAACATGGATGTTTCGATATTCTTGGTGAGTTCCGACTAAAGGTCTACGATCCTTTACGGTAGGTCGAACTCCGGCAATGTGGGAGACAACTTCAAAATCACAACTCAAAACCGACTTAAGTTGCTTGATCAACTCATCCTTGCCATCTTCTGATGGCTGGTCAGATTTGTCAATAAAGTTATATGTGGAACCCACTTTAAAAAGCTGCTGCCCCAATGGCAATATAAATATGCTCGTATTGACTATTACATTGAGATCCAAATCAGGTGCTTTTATTACTAAGAGTTCGCCCTTGGAACCAATTAGCGGCAAAGAAGAAAAAAACGGATTACGATGCATTCCAAATCCTTCTGCAAAGACTATATTTCTTGCTTCCAGGTTCTTATAATTTATCGAATCATCCTTTACCACCAACAAAGAATGCTCAAAATCCTCTACACTAAGAAGATCACGATCCTTTAGAAAATTACGATAACATTGAACAAAAAACGCAACATCAACGTAACCTGACTCTTTAACCTCACCGAAGTCAAAAGGAGAACTAATACCAAAAAATTTTTCATAGCGAAGAACCGTCGACATGTATTGTTTAAGGCTAGGTTTGTCACTTGCTACAAACCAGTTGTTTTGCTCTTCAACAGACAAGAACCTCCGGAGAATTGGCTTTTCAAACATAAATTGCTGATCAAAACGGGCTTCGAGATTTGAAAAGAAACTCTTTAACAATTCTAATTGGCTTTCAGCTCTCCAAACAGGAGTGAACCTCTTAAGAATAACAGGATTATAGAGCCCGGCGGACACTTTGGATGCCGAGTTATTGTTATTATCAATTACAAAAATGCTTTTGTTGTGTTGCAACGCGGTTTCAGCGAAGGATAAACCTGCAATTCCAGAACCTATAATTAGGTAGTCAATCATCGTATAAAAATGAAAAACTCCCGCCAATATGACGGGAGTCTAGTACTAAAGTAGAATCAATCTAGTAATTCCACATATCTTGTTCAAAATCTCTAATTTTATCTTTCACACGTTCAGATTCGAGTAATTGCATTTGAGAATTTTCTTTCATGTACTGTGCAATTTCTCTATCACCGTAGACATTTTCTTCCTTATAAATTACGGCATTAAAACGCCTAGAATTCAACAAATGGTCAAAGGTAATAGGCATAGCTGAGTTTCGATCATTAAAAGCTTTTGCTTCATGCAATACATCTCGAATAGCAGGGAAATACACCCAGAACAACTCGATAACATCAGGATTCTCGGCACCGATATCTCTTGCTTCAGGAGATACCGGACATATACCCAACAATCGGTATTTCAATTCACTTTGTCTTTTATCGAAGTACCAATATCCTTTAATCTTATAACCTGAAATATCCTGTGCAGTTAAATCTTTAGTATTGATATATTGTGGATCCAAGATTCTTTTACCTGACTTGTAATCATCATAATAATTATTAATCTCATCAATACCGGCTTGTGTAGTATCTACGTACTTAAACGAAGACTGCATGTCCTTAAGGGTTTTCTTCGTATTGAAGTAATCATCAGCATAAACTTCTGTAATCTTACCTCTCTTAATTCCGTTTAATAGAACATTAAAAAGAGAACGTCTGTCCTTTCCAATATTGGCTGTGTCAATAGGATAGAATAAGGGAAAATTGATTCTTTCATCCAAATCAATCAATTCCCAAACTGTCTTTCCCATAAGCACATCTCTATCATGAACGTACCCATAAGCCAAAGGTCTATCATTGTCTGAAATCAACTGCGCCGGTGTTTTCTTTCCAATTTCATCCGGAGTTTTGGCATTGAGTAAATTTGACTGTGCGGATGTATTAAAACTACCGAGAGCCAATAGAATAACCGATAAAAAATTTCTTATATTCATGTTTAAATATTGAAAGTTGGCATTATGACTAGTAAAAAAACCAGTTCGCTCTATATCCTCTATTGTATTTCATAAATTACTGGCGCACACTTACCGGTCACAATATTTGCGCTTACACCAACAATTTTTGTCTTGATGTCATAAATAGTAACTTGATCCCCTCTACCAGCTCTTGCTAAAGCAGCTTTACATTGACCATTTACTCTGTCACCATTTACAATAATAGCAGCTTGACCAGGCACCTTAAATGTAAACTGTGTAACTTGAAAATTTAAATCATATAAAAAGTCTGGTAACTTAGCAGAAATTTGCGAAACTTCAAGACGTGACTTTGCACCTTTATCATTTCCGATAGTTCCACCAATAGCACCCTGTGGACCAGGAATATTCTTGATTCTAAATGTTTTCTTATCTGCAACTTTAGACTTATCTGGTAATTCACCTGTCACATTAACGGTAACTTCCGTACCAGAACCAGGATTAAGATTATACTGCCCTGGTTTTGACCCTCTTGTTAACCCAGGAGCGGAAGCATTAACCTTGTTATCAGAAATTCCAGCAAAGGAAATGGTCATAGGGTTAGGTAAACCTCTATACACAACATTCATTTTGTCTGCAGAAATATTTGCAGAATTAGGTCTTGGTACTACGACATAGTTCCCCTTAATTGGTAAACTAACGACCTTTCCGCCTTCATCAAAATTAAATGATCCTGTAATCTCATGCTCTCCAACAGCGCCAGCACCAAAAGAGAACTCAGCCTGACCTGCTGATGCTTTTACTGAATTTCCGTTCACAACTACTGATTTAGCTACTAGATTTGGGTCGAACTTACCCAAAATAATTTTCCCTTTCACAGCTTCACCTTGAAAGAAAGCAGTTTTCTCAGGTACAACAATTGGCTGGTAAGCGGTTAGTGATGCCGCTGCTACAAGATCAGACTGAAACATTCCGGTCATAACATCGCTTTCTGTTGTTTTGATGTCTGCTTGCAATTGCGAAAGTTTAGTTATTGTCGCAATCAAAGGAAACCCCTTATAGTTATATTCCAACCATGGTAACGTCGTACCAGCATTTTTGGATTTTACAGGACTTGTGGCAAATCTCTTCTCGATTTTACTCATTTCTGATGCAGCTATAGAACTGCCACCGATTGATTTCAACTGTCCAGCAAAACTTGACACTTTGTTTACAAATTCTTGACCTTTCGGTGTTAATTTATCGCCGCTAAACCAAAGTTCATCAACCTTGTCCCCCTTATCCATAGCCTCAAAAGGTAAGTTGCCATCAGCATCCTTAACTAAATCTTTAGTTAAGTCATTTTTGATATTCTCAATGTAACTGGTAAAATCTTTACAAAGTGCACGAATTTTCTCAACTTTAGCTTTCTTATCGCCGTACTGTAGCGGCTGTTCAGAAGCTTTTTGAGCTAATTGCTCGAAAGAGGATTGATTACGAACATCAGTAATACTATTTGATTCAACAATTTTATTATTCAAAATTCCAAAAGCGGATAGAACCTCTTTTGACATATTTAAGGCCAACATCGCGATGAAAACCAAATACATCAGGTTAATCATCTTCTGCCTAGGGGTTAATTTTCCTCCTGCCATTTTTTTCTAATTAAGTTTGTTTTGTTTATTATAAAAATGTAGTTGGATACTAATTCCCTTTACCACTCATAGCCGAAAGCATTCCACCATATACATTGTTCAAAGAAGACAAGTTAGATGTTAGTGACTGCATTTGATCTTTCAATTTCAAGTTATTTTCAGCAACCTCATTATTTATCTGTGCGTTTCGCGATGCACTATCCAATTGTATCTTGTACAAACTATTTAGTGATTCCATTTGTGCTGCAGCTAATGTTAACTCTTCACTATATTTCTTCGTAGAGGCGATTGAATCAACGGTTGGTGATATACCTTTCGCAGCAGATTCAAAATTCTTGATACTGTTACCTAAGCTTGCCATTAATTCACCATCGATTTTAGCTTCTTTCAACATTGCATCTAGTTTCTGAGAAAGCATACCTTGAGCATCTTTAGGCTCTTCTTTTTTGGTATCCTTTTTTCTAGCCTCACCGTTTGCTAATTCGGGATAAACAAGTGACCAATCAAGTTCTTCATCGGGTTTGTCAAAAGCTGATAAACCAAAAATAAAGGCTTCAGTTCCAAGACCTATGATCAACATTGCGCTTGCTCCCGGCCAGTGCATAAGCTTGAAAAGCGCACCTACGATTACTACTGCCGCCCCCATACCGTAAGCGAAGTTCATTGCTGTTTTACTTAATAATGCCATAATAAAAAATTTAGTTAGTTAAGTTAATTGTATAATTAGTTGGTTAATATTTATCTTTTAGGAGCCTTCCCAGTTGTAACCGTACCCATGTAATCCTGAACGGTTCTGAAACCTATGTAGCTTCTGGCTGTGTCGGCATACTCGAAGTCTCTCGTACTAACTTGCAAGAAATAAGCAACGTCTTTCCAAGACCCACCACGAACAACTTTACGCATGTTCTTAGAATCAGGCACATTAGGATTCATTGAAGAAACATACTCATAAGCTCCAGCATCGTAAGACGAATCAGTCCATTCCGCTACATTACCTGCCATATTGTAGAGATTGTAGCCGTTAGGTTCAAAAGACTTTGCCTCAACTGTATATAAAGATTGATCTGCTGCGTAGTCTCCACGATTGGGTTTGAAATTGGCAAGGAAACAACCTCTATCATTTTTGGTATATGGGCCTCCCCAAGGATATGCACCAGACTCAAGACCGCCTCTAGCAGAATACTCCCATTCCGCTTCAGTTGGCAATCTGAAGGAGTTTGTCAAATCTCTTCCTTTTTTCTTTGATTTTATGTAGGTATTCTTCTTTAAAGTCCTCCAAGCACAGAAAGCTTTAGCTTGTTTCCAATTCACACCTACTACAGGATACTCAGAGTAAGCTTGATGCCATAGATAGTCGTTATGCATAGGCTCATTGTAAGAATAAGCAAAGTCTTTAATCCAAACAGTTGTATCAGGATAGACTTTCGTTTGCTCCGTCTTGATGAAATCTTTTCTTCTTCCTGTTTTTGCTTTGGCAGCAGCTTGAATATCCATCCAAGAGTAGCGGAATTTTAACTTGTTAACATCTATTGTTCTCAATCCGTTAAAAGACTCAGCAACAGGCAGATACATTGTATCCATTACTTCAGTATAATATTCATCAGGATACTTAGAAGTATCTTTAATTAGCTTCACTTTTCTATTCAATTTTCTACCAGCATACGGATCATCATCAGTGCCTACGCTGTAATAGTTTTCATACATATACTTATCATAAGCAGTCATCTTAGCAGGATCAGCATCATTGAAAGCAAAATCTGAAATACTACCACCGCTTTTGCCTGACTTTCCTCCCTTGGCTCCTCCAGCTGTTCCACCTCCTCCAACTTCGTCTGCCAAAATCGCAAGCCGCACACGAATAATAGAATCTTTAACCCATTCCACAAATTCGCGATATTCACTGTTTGTAATCTCGGTCTCATCCATGTAGAAAGATCTAACAGTTACAGTCTTTGTAGGAGCATCTTGAACATTAGCCAAATCATCATCGGATTTCCCCATTATGAATGATCCTCCCGGAACTAAAGTCATACCGTAAGGCTTCTCCGGATGCCATTTTTTTCCTTTCACACCTACTAATTCTCCTTTGTCACTTGAGCCTCCGCAGCTCACTAACATGGAAATTATTACTGAAAATGAAATGAATTTCTTCATATATATCGAAGTTATGTGTACGTTAATATTTTAAGGGCGTAAACCTATTTATTATTTTTCAAAAATACAATTAAAAATTATTAAATTTTAAAGTCACACCGGTAATCTTCTGCAATAGCAAGCCAAAAATAAAATTTAGTTTCAAATAAAAAAAATATTTTATCGATTAAAAACAAATTAAATCGTTAAAATGTAATATACAGGAATATTTGAAAGAAAAAAGATACAAAAACGATTGCTTGAAAAGTCAAAGTAAATTCTTTCGTTGGGCTTTCCACCATCGCTCGGGAATCTCATGATTACATGCAGCAAGGTACTCCTCGTGCGAACATGACAACAACGTACTTTTTTTAAGTTTAGTATTCTTTGTTGACAAAAATGGAATTTCAATCCACCAACGGTCAGTCTTATCGCTTTTATAAAAAACCAGTTCTTCAGCTTCTAAAGGCACGATAAACTTCAAATAGTTATCCTTGCTACCGAATGGATACTCATTTGATCGATAATGAAATCCCTCTATAAAGTACCATATAACCTGAGCAATCAAATTTGACTCAAATTCAGAATCATTGTGATTGAAAATACCCAATACCGTTACCTTATCGCTTAATCCGGCATAACGAGACAAAGCACAAATTTCCTTTCCAGTAAAACCATTTGAAATAAATGTGCTACTATTACCGGAATCCGAAGACTTGACGGAAGTCATATCTAAACTAACTATATCTGCATCCCTGAAAACAGGTTCCGCCAATAGAATGTTACTTGATATGTCCCCCAAACGATAACTATCAAAATAAAGCTTTTCAATCAAATCAATCTCCTCCTGAGAATTGTAATATGTCTGATAACCAACATTACAAAAATTAAAAAGATTATTTGGTTCATCCAAAACAATTCTTGTTAGGTAAGAACTACTCGAGATATGATCGGCTTCTTTGCCAAAATCAAACCTACTATCAATCGCTACCAAATTTACCATTTGCTCAAGGCTATCATATGCTCTATAAATCGGATAAGTTAAATCTTGAGATCCACCGATAACAATAGGAATTATTCTTTGCCTTATTAGGGCAGAGACTACTTCTCTCAAAGCAAAATAAGTGTCATTTTGTGAATGACCAGGATAGATATTGCCAAGGTCGGCAATCGAAGCTTCCCAATTTCCCGGAAAAAGAGAATAAAACTCCTTTCTAATACTTTCGAGATTGGTGAAGGATCCGTTATCTTTTACCTCAAGAACACCTATAATAGCAATTCTTACTTTGCTCAAATCTGGAAATTCGATTGTGCTATGAAAAGAAACCTTACTACCTAATTGCTGTGACGTCAAACTCGAAATAAAAGTAGCAATCTCATTGCTGATGGGATGGAGTATATCAAATTCCATTTCTACTTCTTTTTGGAGGATGGTTTCTTCTTATTGCTAACAGCCTTTTTTGTCCCTTTCTTAGGCGGTGATTTCTTGTCAATCAACTCCTGAACTTGGGGAAGGGTTAATTTCGTTACATCAACATCCTTTCCTAATTCGATTTTCAATTTTCCTTTTGTAATTACAGATTTTCCCCATCGTGCTTTTTCGATTGCAATACCTTCTTCCTCCCAATGTTGAATAACCTTATCTATGTCCTTTTGTAGTTTTTCCTCAATAAGCACTTCAATGTCTTTTTGCGATAGGGCATCAAAATTATATTTTTTACTGACGTTAATATACAAGCCATTCCATTTGATAAAAGGCCCAAATCGACCCACTCCTTTCTGCACATCAATATCTCTATATCGTCCAATAGGAGCATCTGCTTTAAGCTTGTCATCAATTATTTCTTGAGCACGTTCAACTGTCACGTCGAGCGGGTTTTCTCCTTTCGCTAATGATATAAAAAGATTTCCATAACGCACATATGGACCGAATCTTCCATTGTTTACCTCAACTTCCTGCCCTTTATAATTTCCTAAATTCTTTGGCAAAAGAAACAAATTTAAAGCCTCCTCCAAAGTAATGCTACCTATATTTTGATCTGGCATCAAACTAGCAAACTTCTTGTCTTCATCCTCTGCATCTCCAATTTGCGCCATCGGTCCAAATTTCCCAAGTCGAACACTAATTGGTTTCCCCGAAAGTGGATCAGTACCGAGAACTCTCTCTCCACTCTCGCGCTCAGCGCTAGCCTCTACTTCAACCACATTGGGATGAAATTTATTGTAGAAGTCCTGCATCATTTTCTCCCAATTTACATTGCCTTCTGCAATTTCATCAAAGTCTTGCTCAACCTTTGCCGTAAAATTGTAATCTAGTATGCTACCAAAATTCTTAACAAGAAAATCGGTGACTACTATTCCAATATCCGTTGGAACTAATTTTCCTTTGTCGGACCCAGTATTCTCCTTTAATTGTTGTTCGTTGATGACACCTGACTTTAGCGTGAGCTGAGTATAAACACGCTCTTGACCGTCAAGATTACCTTTCTCAATATATGATCTATTGATAATTGTGGAAATCGTTGGCGCGTATGTTGAAGGACGTCCAATACCCAATTCCTCTAACTTTTTTACCAACGCTGCTTCACTGTATCTAGGAGCAGGTCTTGAATATCGCTCAGTAGCAACAATCGCATTATTGTTCAAAATCTCTCCCACTTTCATCGATGGTAGCATTCCCTCTTGCTCTTCTTCATCCTCGTCATTACCTTCCAAATAGACCTTCAAAAACCCTTCGAACAAAAGAACTTCACCAGAAGCAGAAAAAACTTCATTATGCTTGTTTGCTGCAATTTTTACCGAAGTCCGCTCTAATTCTGCATCACTCATTTGTGATGCTAAAGTGCGCTTCCAAATTAAGTCATATAATCTGGCTTGGTCACGATCTATATTTAATGACTGTCTCGACATATCTGTGGGCCTAATCGCTTCGTGAGCTTCTTGAGCACCCTTACTTTTTGTGGCGAAACTTCTTGGCTTTGAGAACTCTTTCCCATACGACTTGACAATCTCAGCCTGAGCAGCTTCAACTGCCTCTTTGGAGAGATTAACGCTATCTGTTCGCATGTATGTAATCAATCCGGCTTCGTACAACCTTTGTGCTAATTGCATCGTAATAGAAACTGGCAAATAAAGCTTTCTTGCAGCTTCTTGTTGAAGCGTAGAAGTTGTGAAAGGCGCGGCTGGAGATTTCCTTGCTGGCTTGGTTTCAATATCAGAAACAGCATACGTGGCTCCAATACTCGATTTCAAAAATGCCTCAGCTTCCTCTCTTGTCGCAAAATTACGTGGCAACTTTGCTTTAAATGTTTTACCGAGAGTATTTATAAACTCAGCAGACACTACGTATGACGCAACTGCTTTAAAACCTTGTATTTCTCGCTCTCTTTCTACGATTAGTCTAACAGCAACTGACTGAACTCGACCCGCTGACAATCCTCCTTTTACCTTTCGCCACAAAACCGGGGAAAGTTCGTAACCCACCAAACGATCTAAGACTCGTCGAGCTTGCTGTGCATTAACCAAATTATAATCTATTTCTCTGGGATTCTCAATAGCTTTAAGTATGGCTGATTTGGTTATCTCATGGAATACAATTCGCTTCGTTTTGTTCCGGTCAAGTTTTAACTCTTCAGCTAAATGCCATGATATTGCTTCACCTTCTCGATCCTCATCGGAGGCTAACCATACCATTTCGGAATTTTTCGCTAAAGTTTTTAATTTCGAAACCAATGCCTTTTTATCAGCTGAAACTTCATACTTTGGCTTAAAACCATTTGTGACATCAACGCCAATTTCTTTAGATGGCAAATCGGCAATGTGGCCATAACTAGACTCAACCTGAAAATCGCTTCCCAAAAACTTTTCAATTGTCTTGGCTTTTGCCGGCGACTCCACGATCACTAAATTTTTTGCCATATTGCTTTTCTATTTTTTTGGAACTTGAACCATCCTCTGATCGTCGCAAAAGTATCTATTTTTTTTAAATTACGAATTTATGACTAAAAATTCGAGGCGATGGATCTTGTTTATACGAGCAAATGCCAACTGGAAGCAGAAATTCAATTGAAAACAGTAAATCAAAAATACACGTTCATCAATATTATTTTCGTAGCAGAAAGTTAGGCTGTCATATTGTCATATTAAAGTGCAATTGCACTATCTTTGCCTGAATTGAAAGTGTTACACATTGAATATGGAAAAGATCATAGAAGAGAATAAACAGGGCGAAAGCACCACATTAGCACAAAAGCCTGAAAACACCAAAAAACTGTACATTGAAAGTTACGGCTGTGCGATGAACTTCTCAGACAGCGAAATAGTAGCTTCCATTCTATCTGATAACGGATTTAATACAACAAGCATACTGGAAGACGCGGATCTTGTACTTGTCAATACTTGCTCTATTCGCGACAAAGCAGAACAAACAATACGAAAAAGACTGCAAAAATACAATGCGGTAAAAAGACAAGTGAATCCCAAAATGAAGGTCGGTGTTCTAGGCTGCATGGCTGAACGTCTTAAGGATAAATTTTTAGAGCAAGAAAAAATAGTTGATCTTGTGGTTGGACCTGATGCATACAAAGACCTACCAAACTTGCTTCAGGAAGTGGAGGATGGCCGTGACGCTATCAACGTAATACTCTCCAAAGAAGAAACATACGGTGATATCGCCCCAGTAAGACTCATGACAAACGGCGTATCAGCACTTGTTTCAATCACAAGGGGTTGTGATAATATGTGTACTTTTTGCGTCGTCCCATTCACTCGTGGACGGGAACGAAGTCGTGAACCTCAAAGTATAATTAGGGAAATTCAAACATTGTGGGATTCAGGATACAAGGAGGTTACACTTTTAGGTCAAAATGTAGACAGTTATTTATGGTTCGGCGGTGGACTAAAAAAAGATTTCAATAATGCATCAGAAATTCAAAAGGCAACTGCAGTCGATTTTGAACAACTACTCGAGATGGTTGCTGTGTCGTTCCCGAAAATGCGAATCCGTTTCTCAACTTCAAATCCTCAAGATATGCATTTATCAGTGCTTAAAGTCATTGCCAAACATGACAACATTTGTAATCATATACATCTACCTGTTCAGTCTGGAAGCGATAGAATTTTGAAGGAAATGAATAGACTACACACAAGGTCGGAATATATGCTTCTGATTGACAACATCCGGAAAATTATTCCGGACTGCGGCATAACACAAGATATGATTGCCGGTTTCCCATCTGAAACAGAGGCAGACCATCAGGATACGCTGAGTTTAATGGAATACGTAAAATACGATTTTGGTTACATGTACGCTTATTCCGAGCGACCTGGAACTTTAGCTGGAAGAAAAATGGAAGATGATGTACCGGAAGAAACCAAATTAAGACGCCTTCAAGAAATTGTAGACTTACAGAGAAAACATAGCGCAATAAGAACAAAGCAATTTTTGGGAAAAACAGTTGAAGTTCTAGTTGAAAAAGAATCCAAAAAATCAAGTGGTGATTGGTCAGGTCGAAATTCACAAAGTCTGATGGTCGTATTCCCAAAAGAGCATTACAATATTGGTGAATTTGTAAATGTTGAGATTACAAATTGCACCAGTGGCACATTGATCGGAAAAGCCATTGGTTATTCCGATATGAATTCAACAAATAACAATGGGTAATTAATTATGGAATCAGTACAGGCTATTAAACAACGCTTTGAAATTATTGGAAACGATCCGAAACTGAATCGAGCCATAGAAAAAGCGATACAAGTTGCTCCCACTGACATAACAGTGTTAGTAGCCGGAGAGAGTGGTGTCGGGAAAGAAAATATACCTAGAATAATTCATGCCTTATCTCATCGCAAACACGGAAAATATATAGCCGTCAATTGCGGAGCCATACCTGAAGGAACTATCGACAGCGAATTATTTGGACACGAAAAAGGGGCTTTCACAGGAGCAACAAATACTCGTGAAGGCTATTTTGAAGTGGCTGATGGCGGAACAATTTTTCTAGATGAAGTTGGCGAATTACCCCTAACCACCCAAGTTCGATTATTACGTGTACTTGAAAATGGAGAATTTATAAAAGTCGGCTCTTCACAAGTACAAAAAACCAATGTTCGTATAGTAGCTGCGACAAATGTCAACTTATTTGATGCCATTGAAAAAGGTAAATTTAGGGAAGATTTATATTATCGTTTGAGCACAGTTGATATTGCCCTGCCACCTCTAAGAGAGCGAAAAGACGATATCCATTTGTTGTTTAGAAAATTTTCTGCAGACTTTGCTCATAAGTATAAAATGCCACCGCTTCGGCTCGATGAAGAAGCGATTCAGCTTCTACAAAAATTTAGATGGAGCGGTAATATTCGTCAATTGCGAAATGTGGCTGAGCAGATTTCTGTTTTGGAAACCAATCGCGATATCAATGCAAGAACATTGCAATCCTATTTACCTACAGACGGAGCAAATCTACCTTCCGTCATCAAAGACAAAAAGTCGGAAAGCGATTTCAGCACGGAACGTGATATCCTTTATAAGGTGCTTTTCGATATGAAAAGCGACTTATATGATCTGAAGAAACTTACACTCGAACTGATGAAAAGCGGTGCGGGGAAAATGCAGGATGTTAACCCAAATTTGATTCAGAAAATTTACGGTTCAAATGGCGAAGAAAGCGAAATTTCCTTCGAAGAAACTCCCAATACCACAGTAATGAACACTACAAATAATCCGACGGTTTTTGTGCAAAACGATGATCAATTTCAATTTGCTGAGACTGTTGAAGAAGAAGAAGTATTGAAGCTAGAGCAGAAGGAAATTGAACTGATTAAAAAATCGCTGGAAAAAAATAAAGGCAAACGAAAAGCAGCTGCGGACGAATTGGGCATTTCGGAAAGAACTTTGTATCGAAAAATAAAACAGTTTGATTTATAAAAATAGTATTTCGCGACAAAAAACACTAAATAACAACTAGGCAAATAGAATAGAATTGACTAACAGAAGATACAATCTTAATTTCTGAGGAATGGCCCTATCAAAATTCAAAATAAACTGTTACATTCGCATTCTTTAAAAAAGAAATGAAATATCTAAACTTTCTTATCGTCTTTTTTATCGCATTCAGCGTGAACAGTTGTTCTGTATATAACTTTACCGGAACTGGTAAGATAGATGCCAAAACATTTCAAGTCAATTTCTTTCAAAACTATGCGCCTCTAGTGGAGCCGGGCATCGACAGAACCTTTACACAAAAATTACAAAATCTAATTCAAAATCAAACAAATCTAAACTTGGTTAGCTCGGGAGGCGACATTCTTTATGAAGGAGAAATTGTCGACTATAGCATTAGTCCAACTACAGCTACTGCGGATCAACGAGCTGCCGAAAGTCGACTCTCAATAACAGTCAATGTTCGATATTCAAATAAGAACAAGGAAAGCGATTCATTCGAAAAGAAGTTTTCGTTCTTTTACAACTTTCCCGGTTCTGAACAGCCGGTAGGTTCGAGACTGACCGCCGGATTGGATGAAATATTTGAACGAATTACTCAAGATATTTTCAATGAGTCTTTAGCGAAATGGTAAATGAAAAATTTACTACCTTGCCAACATATTTAATGGTAACGTAATAAGGAGAAAATTCGATTTTTTATAATGAACATCTCAGAATACATCTACTTGATCAATAAGCCAGAGGCTATCCATGATAAGCAGACGGAGGCATTAGAAAAAATCGTCCAAGAATTTCCTTATTTCCAAAGTGCACGGGCATTATACTTAAAAGGCCTTTACAACCAAAATAGTTTTAAATACAATTATGCGCTGAAAATAACAGCTGCACACACAGCAGATCGAAGCGTATTGTTTGACTTTATTACCTCGGACACTTTCACTTCAATTCAAAAAGAACTATACGAGCAGAAGGTTGCAGAGCTACTAGACTTAAATGTCTCGGAAAGCGAAATTGTCTCAGACGATCCAAAACTAGTCATTCGAGAAAATTCTGTTGAACAGTCAATTTTAACTTCAATTAAGGAAGCAGAAGTCACGAAATCTGCACTAGCAACCGAAATTGCTGCTATACCCGAGCACAAAGAAACCGACATCACTCCCGTCAAAAAAGCAAAGGAAAATCTCGACATCGGAAAACCACTAGAGTTCAATTTAAGAGAACGTCATTCGTTTCAAGAATGGCTTCAATTATCAAAATTTCAACCTATTAAAAGGGATGAAGTTTCAGACGAAGCCGAAAATGAAAAACCTTCTGGAATTAACTTCGAGAAGCAAAAAAAAAACGCTCTAATTGAAAAATTTATTGAGGCCAATCCAAAGATTCCATCAATTAAGAAAGACACGGAAGTTCCAACAACATTTTACGAGCCAAGTAACGCAGATAATTCTGCCCTAATGACAGAGACTTTAGCAAGAGTTTATCTTGAACAGAAAAAATATCAAAAAGCGATTCAAGCTTATGAAATATTAATTTTGAAATATCCAGAAAAAAGTAGTTTCTTTGCAGACCGAATTTTAGATATAAAAAATTTACAACAAAATAATCCATAACAATGAGCACATTTTCAATTTTCTTAGTCTTAATAACCATTGTATGTTTTCTATTGATAATCGTAATCATGGTGCAAAATCCAAAAGGAGGCGGCTTATCTTCTTCCCTTGGAGGATCCCAAATGATTGGAGGCGTTCAAAAGACAACAGATTTCCTAGATAAGAGCACTTGGACTCTAGGGACAATCTTAATTGTTTTAATAATGTTGTCTAGTTTGAGTTTTTCCGGTGCATTGAGCGATACGGATTCTAAAATCATTGATCAAACTGAAGCAGGAGCTACAAAAACTGCTACTCCAGCGGCGGCGACTCCTGTAAAAGAAACTAGTCCAAACACAACTGCACCTGCGCCAGCAGAACAAGCGCCAGCAGAACCAGTAAAAAAATAAATTCGATTAAATCATAATTTAATGCCAGCTTGACAATGCTGGCATTTTTTTATGCAAAATTGTCAGTTATCCTGCTGTGGCATATTTTCTGACAAGTGTGGGCAAATCGAATTTTTATTTAATTAATAATCAAAATAAGTACTATTATGGCTTTAAAAATTAAACCGCTTTCTGATCGAGTTCTAATTGAACCAGCGGCTGCAGAAACAAAAACAGCTTCCGGGATTTTCATACCGGACACTGCAAAAGAGAAACCTCAAAAAGGGACTGTTGTTGCAGTAGGAAATGGCACGAAAGATCACCCTATGACAGTGAAAATTGGCGATTCTGTACTTTACGGTAAGTATGCAGGGACGGAATTGAAACTAGATGGAAAAGACTATTTAATGATGCGAGAAGATGATATTCTAGCAATTATTTAACTCAACAAAAAATAAAAATAAAAATGGCAAAAGATATAAAATTTGATATTGAAGCACGCGACGGATTAAAGCGTGGTGTTGATGCATTAGCTAATGCAGTAAAAGTAACTCTGGGCCCAAAAGGACGTAACGTTATTATCGGAAAATCATTTGGAGGACCTAATGTTACCAAAGACGGTGTAACTGTCGCTAAAGAAATTGAATTGCAAGACCCGCTTGAAAATATGGGTGCGCAAATGGTAAAAGAAGTGGCATCGAAAACCAATGATTTGGCAGGAGATGGAACCACTACAGCAACTGTGCTTGCGCAGGCAATAGTTAAAGAAGGTTTGAAAAACGTTGCCGCCGGAGCAAATCCAATGGATTTAAAAAGAGGTATTGATAAAGCTGTAGAGGCCATCGTTTCAGATCTTGGTAAACAGGCAAAAGTTGTCGGGAACAACTCTGAAAAAATCAAACAAATCGCTTCTATATCAGCAAATAATGATGACGTGATTGGCGAACTAATTGCCAATGCGTTTGCGAAAGTAGGGAAAGAAGGTGTCATCACAGTTGAAGAAGCTAAAGGAACAGAAACTTATGTTGATGTTGTGGAAGGTATGCAATTCGACAGAGGATACTTGTCTCCATACTTTGTAACCAATCCGGAAAAAATGGAAGCGGAATTAGAAAACCCTTACATTTTGTTATATGACAAAAAAGTGTCTTCTCTCAAAGAACTATTACCTGTTTTAGAGCCGGTGGCGCAATCCGGAAAACCATTATTAATTGTTGCAGAGGATGTTGATGGAGAGGCACTATCAACTTTAGTGGTAAACAAGTTACGCGGTGCCCTAAAGATTGCAGCTGTTAAGGCCCCGGGATTCGGTGACAGAAGAAAAGCAATGTTAGAGGATATTGCCATCCTAACCGGTGGTACCGTGATTTCTGAAGAAAGAGGTTACACCTTGGAAAACACAACTATTGACATGCTTGGAACAGCAAAAAGAGTAACCATTGACAAAGACAATACGACTGTAGTAAATGGTGCCGGTGCAGCAAATATGATCAAAAACCGTGTAAATCAAATCAAAGGTCAAATGGAAGCCACAACTTCTGACTATGATCGCGAAAAACTGCAAGAGCGTTTAGCAAAGTTGGCTGGTGGAGTTGCTGTTCTTTATGTGGGCGCTGCGTCTGAAGTTGAAATGAAAGAGAAAAAAGACCGAGTTGATGATGCGTTACATGCCACACGTGCTGCGGTAGAGGAAGGTATCGTTGCCGGTGGTGGCGTTGCATTACTTCGAGCGAAAAATGTATTGAAAAACACCAAAGCAGACAATGCCGATGAAGCAACAGGGATTCAAATTATAGCAAGAGCAGTTGAATCTCCTTTGAGAACAATTGTTGAAAATGCCGGACTAGAAGGCTCGGTAGTGGTTGCGAAAGTTGCCGAAGGAAAAGGTGATTTTGGTTACAATGCAAAAACAGACGAGTATGTTGATATGCTCAAAGCAGGTATCATTGATCCTAAAAAAGTAACTAGAGTAGCTTTAGAAAATGCGGCCTCAGTTGCGGGAATGATCTTGACCACCGAGTGCGCTTTAGTTGACATAAAAGAAGAAAGTGCTGGAGGCGGAATGCCAATGGGCGGGGGAATGCCTGGAATGATGTAAGATCGTTCGAATTAGAATAAAAAATCCGAAGTTAAAACTTCGGATTTTTTTATATCTATTCTTTATCAGAAAGCTTAGGAGTTCGTTTCTTCAATAACTTCATAAAAACAGGAAAAGTCGATACTATAATGATTCCAATCACTATCCACTCAATGTGGTGCTTTAAATCGATTCCTTGCTTAAGGAAAACTCCATAGAGATAATGTCCTGAAAATATCAAAGTGAACGACCATAAAAAGGAACTCATAATATTAAAGAACATAAATTTCTTTCTATCCATAGATACAATTCCAGCTACAATTGGCGCAAAAGTCCTAAAAATCGGTAAAAATCGAGCAAAAATAATTGCCTTTCCGCCATACTTTTCGAAAAAATCTTTTGATTGTAACAAGTATTTTTTCTTAAACCAAAACGTATCTTCTTTCTTGAATAAATAATAACCGCTTTTGGCACCAAACCAATAACCGATCATGTTTCCGAAAATACCTGAAATAGCAATTGCAGTGGATAAAAGTGTGACATTGATAAAATCACTGTCCACGAAAGCCACATTCTGAACCAAATCTCGACTGTAAATTCCTGCAAGAAAAAGTAAACTATCACCCGGTAGAAAAAAACCAGCAAACAAGCCAGTCTCTGCGAAAACGATAAACAAAACAATATACAATCCGAGTTGGATTCCGGCAATTTCAAAAGTGATGTAAAACTCCGGATTTAGTAACTGGGTCCATTCGAATTGATTCATAGGTAGGATTGTAATTGAAATTTAAGTGGGTGAAAGTAAGAATAATTTACTTTAACCACAATCTTATGGCCTATTTTAAAGTTATCTTAACGCATCTATTTACTTCTCTCATATTTGCAACAATGATGTAGATTGTTGTAAACTTCTTCGGTAGTTTTCTCTTCTTCCGTATCATGACCCACTTTAGCAATCGCTTTCTTTACCGCAGAAATCGAAGTTTTTTCTTCGTTTAAAATTAAATCCAGCTGATGCGTTTCCACAGACCACACTGCCGACTTAACGCCTTTGATCTTGTAAGCCGCTTTTTCTATGCGTTTCTTGCATTGCTCACAATTACCATTGACGTCAATAGAATATTTTGCATTTCTATTTTTAACCTCTTGAGCTTGTGTAGCGAATACGACGCAAATTACACATAGCGTTAACATGATATTTTTCATTTCATTAAATTTTAATTGTTATCTAATTTTAAATCGCAATCCAGCATAAAACATTTGTCCGAAAACCGGCGCGAAGATTATCGAAGTGTCGAAGTTGGGACCAAACGGATTCATAGCGCCCAAAACTGCTTTTCTCTGTCGATAATTTCCAATATTTTCACCACCAAAATACATCTCAAAGTTACGCGATTGTTGCAAAGTAATTTGCATATTCAATGTTGAAAATGAAGGTGAAAATTCAGGCAGCCTATCTGTCAAAGCATTTGTTGAAGTATTGGGCAACTGTTGCCTCCCTAACCAATTAAGAGTCGCATCAATTCGCCATTGTTGCCCTTCATCAGTTATTTGCGTCGCATATTCGACATTAGCGAAAAAACGATGCTTGGCTTGTAAGGGTCGCTGAAAAGTCCCTGAAAGATAGTCTGTAGAGATATCATAATATTTATATGCTGTTCGCAAATCAACTTGTTGTAATAATTCAATGTTGAAATCCAGTTGCAAACTGTTGGCAAACGATTTCCCGTTTAGATTGTAAAATAGAGCCTTCTGTGGACTTTCAAACAGGTCAACAATTACTTGATTCTGGAAGTCTGTTCGGTAAAAGTCTATTCCCACATCTGCTTTTTTCCCGAAAATAACAAACTTTTGTCCGAAACTAAATCCAAAATTCCATGCGATCTCAGGATCCAATCCGTAAATTTTGCCTCTCGAATCAAGAATGTCGAATTGTCGTGAACTAGCGAACAGTTGCTGATTCTCTGCAAAAATATTTGCAGCTCTTTTTCCTCTTCCTGCTGAAAATCTTATGACAGCTTGATCCCACGGGCTATATCTGAGGTGCAATCGAGGCGTTACGAACGTTCCTAGACGATTGTGATAGTCTACTCTTCCCCCTAAAATCAAGCTAAACTTGTCCAAATCATCATAGGTATACTCGAAAAACCCACCAACAGAATTATCTATTCTACTGTAGTCAATTGCATTCACAAACTCTTGATATTGATCGGATGTAAAGTTTAAACCGGTTGCAAATTTGTTTTTGATATTACTGATGATAGAATTGAAAATCAAATTGGAGTAATAACTACTTTGCTTGATGTCAAAAGTGTTTAATCCAAAGTACGAATTTTGGCGATGGCTGCTATACGAATTTTGGAAACCTATACTCTGATTTGGAATATCTTTAAAAACATAGCCCAGCTTAGAACTCAAATCAAACCTTTCAGTATTGATTTCCGAACCCCAAAAATTGGTTGTCATTTTATCACGGTCTCTGTTAAAATTGATTTCCCCGGTTTGTTTTTCATCATTCAAATACTTGACGCTAAAAAAAGAAACCAAACCTGATTCTTGACTAGCAAACTGCCATCGATTAATAAAGTTGATTTGTTTCCCGAGTGGGTTATCCATAAATCCATCTCCATTTTGATCGTTTCTTGCAACCCTAGTGTTTCCGTGAACGAATAAACTAGTTGCCCAATTAGGATTTATCTTTTTATTGAAATGTGTATTCAATTCAAACCGCGAATCCGTCGACCCGTAGGCATTCAAAAAAAAAGGGATGTCATTCAGTGGTTTGAGTAATTCGGTATTGATTTGACCTGTTATACTTTCATACCCATTTACTACAGAACCTGCGCCTTTAGTGATTTGGATACTCTCGACCCAAGTGCCGGGCGTAAAAGACAATCCATAAGCTTGAGAAGCACCTCGAACTGAAGGAATGTTCTCTTCGGTAATCATCAAATATGGACTAGTTAAGCCCAACATTTTTATTTGCTTTGTTCCTGTCAATGCATCTGAAAAATTGACGTCGATTGAAGGATTGGTTTCAAAACTTTCTGCCAAATTGCAACAAGCTGCTTTGAGAAGCTCCTTGCTCGTCATTACTGATGTGTTTCCAGTAATTGTAAGTGATTTCAAAATACTTTTTCGTGTTGATTCTACTTTAACTGCTTTCAAGGTGTCTTGAGCAGCAAGTTTCAACGAGCAAAAAGTCAATACCATCAGTAATGGAAGTTGTTTTTTCATAAAGATGTTTTAATGTTTTAAAAATGGAATTTGATTTCCTTCCTGAAAACACTAAAAACGGTCGTAGAAAATGTATTGTGAATACAACTTAAAAAGCGGAGGTCCGTTGGTTTGGAATGAATACTCGGAACTAACTTCACGCTCATTAAAAGGAAAGGACGGAAGAAAGAAACTCTCCCATTCTTTGGTTGTTAAATAATATGCACTGCCTATGTTGAAAGCAAAAACAGTAGCCTGATCGGTTTTCCTATTAAAATTAAGAACTTTGTCTTTGCAACAGTGCGCCTTTTGTTCAAAAATACCACAGCAACTATCTTCGGCATTTTCTGCTCCAGAAATTGCGCTCAAAGACACTGAAGCTATTTCACCACCGCAATAATGCACATTCATTGCTAATCCTGCATTAGACAGAAAAAGCAGAGATGCCAACAACCCGCTTATTGGTTTACGAAAATTCATGGGGCAAAAGTAGTCATATGTCAATTTGGGACAACCAAAATCATGTTAAATCTTTAAATTTCAATTTCTTGACCCATCAAAGGAATCATGCAATCAAAACCAAACTTTTCCTGAATCTTGATACGCAATTCATCCGCAGGCTGATTCTCGCCATGTACCAAAAATACTTTTGTAGGCTTCGGCTGCAGTTCCTTTAACCAATTCAATAAATCATTTTGATCGCCATGCGCCGACAGACTTTGAATCTCAAGTATCTTCGCAGCGACTGCATAATATTTTCCTCTAATCTTGATCTCAGTTGCGCCATCTAATAATTTCCGTCCTCTTGTGCCTTCAGCCTGGTAACCGATCATGATGACTGTGGTTTGTGGCAACTCGATATAGCGTTCCAAATAACTTAAAACACGACCTCCGGTTATCATTCCGCTGGCGGCAATAATGACTTTAGGCTGTTCGTTAAAAATTGTTGCAATAGTTTCCTCATAATCGGAATTTATGGTAAACATTTTACACATGGCAACGTAATCCGACTCATCCATTTTATGCCAACTTTTGCTATTCTCAAAAACCTGAAGCATGCTGATTCCCATTGGAGTATCAATAACAAGCGGCACATCCGGAAGTCGATCCTCTTTTTTCAGTTGCCAAAGTAAATACATTATTGTTTGCGCACGTTCTACTGCGAAACTTGGAATGATTACAGTTCCTCCCTTTTCTACCGCATTGATAATGTAGGATTCTAATTCTAACTTCACATCAGTGTCGGGGTGGATTCGATTTCCGTAGGTGCTTTCCAAAAAGATATAATCTCCCTTTCTCGGCTTGGTTGGCGGATATAGCAATACATCATCATCGCGTCCGATATCGCCCGAAAAAACCAAGGTCTTTCCTTCCAATTCGAGCGAAATAGTGCAAGCCCCAAGAATATGTCCGGCATTACTGTAATGAGCCGATATTTCTGCATCTAGTGCAATCCGATCATTAATCTTGATAATTCTAAAAAGTGGAAACACAGCTTCTGCATCTTTAACTGTATACAATGGCTCAGCAACTTGATGTCTTGAATAATGCCCGGTATTGGCTAATTTGGCTTCTTCTTCCTGAATTTTTGCACTATCAATCATGATCAACTTCGCTATTGCTGCTGTCGGACTCGTGCAATAAATCTTACCGCTAAACCCTTGTTTGACCAAGCGGGGCAGCCAGCCACAGTGATCTAAGTGTCCGTGTGTCAGCAATACACAATCGATGCTTGAAGGAAGTATTGGAAGTGGCTCCCAATTCAGTTCACGTAATGGCTTGATTCCTTGAAATTGACCACAATCAATTAGAATTCTAAGTCCATTACTCTCAACCAATGTTTTAGAACCGGTAACCGTTCCGGCTCCTCCTAAGAACTTTATTTTCATATCAAAAACTTTTATTTATTTCAGTAAGAATGACACAACATAGTTGCCTCTTTCAATACGTTTTTGACCCGATTGGGACTTAGTCCGATTTTTTCAAGACAGTGCGAATTATTGATTACTTCTTTAACCAAAATCACATCCAAGATCAACAATTTGTCTTTCTCAGCAATCGACAGTGTCGTCAAACATGTGATTGGATACAATAACTTAGCATCGATTCTGATCCTCAGATTATTATCTTTGGGGTAATCCCAGCTGAGTAACCTCATACCCGAACAAGTTGCAAAAGTGATTGCATCTGAAGTAAAACGATTGTTTGTCACAATCCAACAGCTGGAAATACGTTCCTTCCCCGAAAAAAGTAAATGCTGATTCTCCTTAAGGTCGTTAAAACGAGAAAAGATATACAACGGAACTTTCACATCCGTAGTTGCATCTCTTCCTGCATGAAACTTGCATTCAATCATCGAAATCACATTGTTCTTACGCACCATGACATCTACTTCATGCGCAACACATTTTCCCTGCAAAATCAAATTGACCCGACTGTCAAACTTTTCCGCTTCGAAAAGCCTTGCAACGTATTTCTCAAAGAAAAAACCAGCAGGACCGAGAAGTTGAAGTGCTTGACGAAGATTATATCGGGCTGCATGAGAATTATCCGCCTTCTTTAAATAACCGAATGCCAATTTGTAAATTTGCTTGGTAGGCATTCCATCGTAAATTTCCTTTTCAATGCGCGTCAAAATATCCTGAACCACAACTTCCGAAGCCCCGGACCGGACCAAGGAGTTTCTGAGCTTTTTCGGATTAAAATCAACAACATCGCCCGAGTGTTTTACTATCTTCATACATGAGATTTTACGAGAAAACTATGAATAGATGGACATTAAAGGTACGCTAAAAATAGACTACTTCATCTTTTTCTGATAAAAAATCGCGGGAATAAAAAGCAACAACAAGATCGGATGAATCAGAAAGCGTCGTACATAAAACACAATAAAGTTGTTGTATTGGTCGGTCAGGATTACCAATAAAAAAAACGCAGCAATGAGTAGAATAAAAAATAGCACATAAAGCAATGTAATAAACTTTGCAATCTCCCAATCCTTAAATAAACAGTAAATGATTGCGACTGAAAAAAGCGTGTTTAGACCATAACGCAAAGTCATACTAATAAACAAAGATGCAGTATTGAATTTCGGAAATGGCAAACTCAAATAATCATTCTTGAAATAGACTGCGAATGGATCATAAAACAGCTGTGTTTCTAATGCCCGAACAGCCACCAAAGCCAGAACGAGGATTGCAATTGCAATGATTTTATATCGATTATTTTTCTTTTCTCTCTGCATAAGTCGAAAAATAATTAACCCAAATGACCCACAATCCAAACACAAAACCATAAATAATCAGCGGAAAAACAACCCCATGCAATAAAGGCTCTTGCTCAGGATAATGAAGAAGAGCAATTGACAAGAAAACAATTCGAAGCACATTCATCAGATGAATCAAAATACTTCCGATAATGAGATAGGCAAGAGTTTGCATCCATTTCCCTGAAAAAGCAACAATAAAGGCAATAAACAAAATGACGACACTTACCGCATTACAGCCTTCTACAATGCGGGAAACATAATGTCCGTCTAATATTAGTTTGATGGATGACTGACTTGTGTGCCATTCCAACTGACACTCATATCCAAAAAAACGAGCAACAGCTTGCACCTGATTCGCCACGCTCGTCGTTATCCCATCCATCTGAAAAGCAATTAACGAGTCATACTGACTAAGATACCATTTATACAACAAAGTCAAACCACCATAGACAGCAAAGAACTTGACGAGAAAACTTAGAAACGGGCGATAATGTTGCAAGTGCTTTTTCAATGAATTTATTTTTAACAAATTTATATAAATATAACTCGCAGTCAAGAACTACTTTTGCACAAATTAATGGCGTTACCCTTCGGGTCGGGCTTTCGGCTATGTCTCTCCACTGCGTTGCGAGGATAATGCCTCAAATGGAATTCATCGCATACCAATTTCAAATATTAACCAAAGAGACAATCCCTAACGCAAACCGCTCTAACTATGACATTCGAATCTTTGAAACTAAAAGTTCTCTACATTCTCTCTGAAGCTAATCAAACGAGAGATGAAAAATTGTTCAACATTTGCAAACTGCTAGAATCTAATATTTCCTATTATACCTGGGTTGGCTTTTACTTCGCTAATCACGACACCCGAACCTTGCATCTGGGGCCATATGTTGGCGCACCAACCGATCACACAGTCATTCCATTCGGCAAAGGCATCTGCGGACAAGTAGCTGTTTCCAATCAAAACTTTGTAGTACCCGACGTTACAGCACAAGATAATTACATCGCGTGTAGCTTTACTGTAAAGTCAGAAATCGTTGTACCATTATTCGTGAATGGAGTAAATATTGGTCAAATCGATATTGATTCCAATGTTGCCGATCCGTTTACACCCGCAGACGAAAGGTTTCTAGAATTTGTAAATACGGAAGTAGCGAAATTATTTTGAAAATATTTTGCTTTCAATAATCTGTAATTGATTATTAAATCATACCTTTGCGCTCGAATTAGGAAAATCCCAATTCATACATAATAATCATTTAAATAATATTAGCATGTACTTAACATCAGAGGTAAAAGCTGAAATCTTCGCTAAACACGGAGGAAGCGCAACAAACACTGGTAAATCAGAAAGCCAGATTGCATTGTTCACATTTAGAATCAATCACTTAACAGAACACCTAAAGAAGAATCGTCACGATTACAACACAGAGCGTTCGTTGGTGAAACTAGTTGGTAAAAGAAGAGCTTTACTAGACTACTTGAAGAAAACGGACATCAACAGATACCGTGAGATAATTAAAGAATTGAATATTAGAAAATAATCAATAGAAAAAGAGGTGCTCACGCGCCTCTTTTTTTTACTATAAATTCGCAGAAAAAAGTTTGGTTTTTCATTGGGTACTACAACTACAACGACACAACAAACCCATTGTTTAACTTACAGAATTAAAATTTATGATTCCAAACGTAACGAAAGAAGTTATCGATTTAGGAGATGGAAGAAGCATCTCAATCGAAACAGGAAAATTAGCCAAACAAGCCGACGGTTCGGTAGTAGTTCGCTTAGGCGACTGTATGCTGTTGGCAACAGCGGTATCGGCGAGAACTGCAAATCCAAATGTTGACTTTCTACCATTAACCGTAGACTACCGCGAAAAATTCGC
>CANHBE010000003.1 GCA_947458575.1 Flavobacteriaceae bacterium
AAAAGCCGGTAACAGCTGTATTGGGCGGCTCGAAAGTTTCTTCGAAAATTACGGTAATTGAAAATATTTTAGACAAGGTTGATCACATGATTATTGGCGGAGGAATGACCTTTACTTTCGTAAAAGCACTTGGCGGAAAAATCGGTGATTCTATCTGCGAAGACGACAAGCAGGAATTGGCTTTGGAAATTCTTAGATTGGCAAAAGCCAAGGGAGTTCAAATACATTTACCTGTAGATGTTATCGCAGCTGATGCATTTTCCAACGATGCTAAGACACAAATTGCGGATGTTAACAGTATACCTGATGGCTGGCAAGGATTGGATGCAGGTCCAAAATCGTTAGAGAATTTCAGAAAAGTCATATTAGAATCGAAGACTATTCTTTGGAACGGCCCATTAGGTGTTTTTGAATTACCTGCATTTGCAAACGGAACAATCAAACTCGGAAACTTTATAGCTGAAGCAACTGCATCAGGTGCTTTTTCTTTGGTCGGAGGCGGCGATTCAGTCGCAGCAGTGAAGCAATTTGGACTTGAGGAAAAGATGAGTTATGTCTCTACAGGAGGAGGCGCAATGCTTGAAATGTTGGAGGGGAAAAACTTGCCGGGAATTGCTGCAATTCTCGACTAAAAGCCTGTTTAACATGCTAAAATGAAGTTTTAGACAATAAATTAGGACAACTTTAAGTTATAAGTCTAGTTTTTTTTGATTTGTGATTCTTATTTTTGCCGCAGGCAATCTTTTGAATGATAATCATTTGAGACATTTCTATCAGGTGAACCTAAAGTTTATCCCTCACGCACCGTAAAATCTTCTGCTTGCAGAAACGAAAAATATACTTTATGAATTTTAAGAAATTAACGTTTTCACTCACATTAATTATAGTTGTCAGTTCGGCATTCGCGCAAGACATCTTTATCAAACCACAAACGAGTCTTTCTTACCTGGATTCTATTAAGAAAACATTTGTTAAAGACAATGTTGCATCTTGTGTAGACAGCCTATGGATGAAGGAGCTAACTAGTTTGGATTTGTACAATGATTTGGAAAGTGACATCAAGAATATCAATCTAGATGAGAAAGTCGATTATGAACTGCCAACAGAATTGTTGAAAAAACGATTACAAGAAATGGATTCTAAATCTCCATTTCACATAGAATATAACCAAGGATTAGAGAATATCATAAAGTCCTTTTTGCGGAACAGAAAAAAAGCCTACGAGCGACTGATGGCTATTTCCGAATACTATTTCCCGCTTTTCGAAGATGCATTAGCCAAACAAAATGTTCCATTGGAAATTAAGTACTTAGCAGTGGTTGAGTCAGCCCTCAATCCGAAGGCGGTTTCAAGAGTTGGCGCAACTGGCCTTTGGCAATTTATGTATCAAACCGGAAAACAATATAACTTAAACATCGACTCGTATGTAGATGAAAGAAGCGATCCGTTAAAAGCAAGCGATGCAGCAGCGCAGTATATGACCAATATGTACAAGATCTTCGGCGATTGGGATTTGGTTTTAGCGTCTTATAACTCAGGTCCTGGAAATGTTGCGAAAGCAATCAGACGTTCAGGTGGACAACAGAATTTCTGGAATATACGAAAGTATTTGCCGCAAGAGACACAAGGTTATGTTCCCGCTTTCCTTGCAACTATGTATATCTACGAATATCATAAAGAGCACGGAATAGTTCCTAACCGAGCAATAATTAAGCATTTTGCAACGGATACAATCATGATCAAAAAGCAGATTTCGTTCAAGCAGATTTCAGATTTACTTGACATTCCTGTTGCTCAACTTCAATTGCTGAATCCACAGTTCAAATTAAACGTAATCCCAGCTTATTTCGACAACAAGCATTTTCTCCGATTGCCGCTAGATAAGATTGCGGTTTTTACTTCAAATGAAGACAAAATTTACGCCTATGTTGAGCATGAGTTGCAAAAGCGCGAAAGACCATTTTCTCGTTTGCAGTCAATTGCATCGCGCGATTCTCTCGAAAACGGGGAGAGTTATACAGTATCTAAAACAAAATTCCATAAGGTTAGACGTGGCGACAACCTCAGCGAAATCGCCGACAAGTATGATGTTTCTATGTCAGATTTAAAAAAATGGAATAAGCTAAAGAATAACAAAGCGCCACTGGGCAGAAAATTAAAGATAATTACTACTGAGAGAATCGCCGCAAGAGTCAAGAAACAAAAAGTGGATTCTACCGCTATTGTAGTAACAGAAAAAGCAGCAAATGTCTCTAGTGCGATTGCTCAATCAACTTCAAAAGAACAAAAGGTTTATAAAGAAGAGAAAGTAGTTTCTTTCCGAGATGTCACTAAGTATTACAAAGTCAAAAAGGGAGATAACTTAAGTGAAATTGCAGCAAAATATGATGTTGCTATGTCTGACATCAAGAAATGGAATAAGCTGAAAAACAATAATCTTTCCTACGGGAAAAGTTTGAAAATCATAACTAACGAACGAGTAGTAACAACAGTTAAGAAGTTGGTGAAATCAGACAATATTGCGGTTAACGATAAACCAAAGAAGGAGACAGTTGAAAGAGAAGATCATGTGTCAGAATACTATGTTGTTGAGCAGGGAGACAATCTGTCTTCGATAGCTAAGAAGCACAATATTACTGTTGAAGAGTTGAAAGAATGGAACAATTTACAAGACAACACAATCAAGTTGGAAAGCAAATTGAAGGTTTCTGAAATCACATTAAGTGATGAAAAGGAAAATGCAGCGCCTAAGACCGAAATTAAGAACGTTGAATATATTGTACAAAAAGGTGATAATTTGGGTGCCATTGCGAAAAAGAACAATGTGGCAGTCTCAGATTTAAAACTGTGGAACGAATTAGCAGACGACAATATTCAGTTGGGCGATAAGTTAATTGTAGGCAAAAAGTTGATAATGGATACAAACCACGCAACTGCAGAAAAACCTTCTAGAAAAGAAAAATCGACACCAACAGAACAGGACAATCATTACTACGTCAAGAAAGGAGATTCCTTGTTTAGTATTGCAAGAAAATATCCGGGTGTTAGTGTATCCGATATTAAGAAATGGAACAGAATAAACGGCAATTCATTAAAACCAGGAATGCGATTGAAAATTAACGGATAATAAAAAAAATCTACATAAATTTAGGGCTTATTTCATAGTTAACGCTAGATGAAAAAAGCCCTTTTTTTTGTGCTTGTTATTTTCTATATTTTTTCCTCTTGTATTCACAAAAACAAAGACGAAAAAGTAAAAACCTCTGGAAAGATCAACACAATTTCTGTGATAATTGATGATCCACTTTGGAACGGAGAAATAGGCGATACCATCAGGAATAAATTCGCCTCACCAGTCATTGGATTGCCAAAAGAAGAACCACTTTTTACCATTAATCAATATCCGGTAAAATTACTAGAGGGTTTTATGACCCACTCCAGAAATATTATTGTTATCAAAAAAGAATTTAAAAACAGATTTGAGATTGTTGAAAATCAGTATGCAAGCCCTCAGAACGTGATTCATATTTCAGGAAAAACGACACCGATTATTCTTGATTTGATTGAGCGAAATTCGGCAACCATAATAGCAAAGATGCGGCAAACTGAGATAGAAGAGAACCAAAGAATGATTGATACCGCAACTATCAATACTAGAAAAATTAGAAAAAAGTTTAAAGTTGATCTCAAGATTCCAAAAGGTTATAATTATGTGTTGGAGCGGCGTAAGTTCATTTGGCTTAAGAAGGAAATTACCAGTGGAAACACCAGTATTCTCATCTATCAGATTCCGCTTGGAGCACTTCGCAAAAACCTTCCTATTACACAAAGCATCATCAGGACAAGAGATTCGATAGGAAATCTATACATTCACGGAATGGGTCGAAACACTAAAATGGTTACAGAAGATTCCTATACACCGTATCTGTTTCAAATTAAGATGAAAGGAAAAGAGACGTACGAAACCAAAGGAACTTGGGAGCTCAAGAATGATTTTATGTCCGGACCATTTATCAACTACCATATTATTGATAGAGTCAACAGGCGAATTCTAGTCTTGGAAGGGTTTTGTTACGATCCTTCAAAAGAGAAAAGAGACTTAATGTTCGAACTTGAAGCAATTATTAAATCGGTTGATTTTATAAAGAAAACCCCAAAAAGCAAATGATGAGTATTGAATGGAAAATAATGCGATTTGAAGAACTTTCTCTGAACGAACTATATAACGTGTTACAATTGCGGAGTCAGGTCTTTGTAGTAGAGCAAAACTGCGTTTATCAAGACATCGATGGTAAAGACCAGAAAGCATTGCATTTGATCGGCGAATACGATTCGAAAATTGTTGCCTACGCCAGACTATTTAAAGCGGGAGATTATTTTGAAGAATCATCGATCGGTCGAGTAGTTGTAGGTTTGAAGTATCGCGATAAAAAGTGGGGGCATCAACTTATGAAAGAGGCCATTATGGCTATTGAGCGGTACTTTCAGTCGAGACAAATCACGATTTCTGCACAGCTATATTTGCAAAAATTTTATGAAAGTCACGAGTTTGTCGCTACTGGAAATCCCTATTTAGAGGATGATATTCCGCACATTCGAATGAAACGAAATCCTTAGATTTTTGTAATAACCAATTCAACACGGCGATCATATTCAGAGCCTTTGCCCAAAGGAACAGAATTCCCATAGCCTTTAAAAGTCATTCTTGTCTTGGCAATTTTCTTAAAGACCAAATACTTGTATACGGATTCCGCGCGATTACTTGATAAATTTCTTTTTCGCGTTTCTCGGTCGATGGCTTCTTTTTGATAAGGAGGCGTGCAACAAACATGGCCTTGAATCTCAAACTCCAATTTGCGATATTTCAACAACAATTTGGCAATCTTGTCGAGTTGTGTTTTTGCTTGGAATGTCAATTTACTGCTGCCACGCTCAAAAAGCAAATTCTCCAGATAAATGTGATCTCCGACAATATGATTCTTCTGAATGGTTGAATAGAAACCAGGAATTTCGATTTTAGGTAAAGCTTTTAAATTGAGAACCAAATCTACTCGGCGGTTTTTAGACCTTTTTTCAGGTAAATTTTCAACGACATCATCATCAATAAGAATACGACCTTTACCCTCAATTGTAACGATGATTTTGTTCTTTATGCCACTATCAATTAACCTGTTTTTGATTTCTGTAGCACGGTTGGTAGATAATTTGTAATTGTAGGCTTCTTTACCAACATCATCCGTATATCCAAAAATTTGAATTGATTCGATCCTGGTAGAATCAGTGTTTTTGATAAAGTCAATAACTGCGGTCGCTTGTTTGTCATCTAAATGAAATTTTCCTGTATCAAAATAGACCGACTGAACAACTTCTTCTTGGGCATGAAGTAAAATGCTGAAGAGCGATATTAATATTACTAAGAATTTATTCATTATTTTGTTAGTATTTTTTGATACTCACCGCTATTGCTCAAAATGGCAGTAGCTTTTTTTACTTCAAGGTTGTTCTTTATGTAATATTGGTAAAGACCTTCTTTATATTGATACCGTTTGATAATCTCGTCTAAAATTAAGTTTTTAATCTCTTTTTGATTTTCATTTAGTTGAGTCTCTTCACTTTTTTGGATTGCCGCCAACAATTGCGAATACTCAGCGGTTATTGAATTGTCAATTTTATCTTTTTTGGCGGCATCTAATGTCTTTTTTAGGGCCAATTCTGTATCGGAATCAAAATTGAAGTTTTGCTTTTTTAGGAAGGCTTTGAAATTGCGAAAGTCCTCTTCCGTTATTGTTGGTATCGAAGTTCCCAGATTCGGATTCTTGTAGTAATAATCTGTGACAAAATTGAATATTCCATCGTTCTTTACCAAAGACTCTGTAATTGGACTTAATTTAGTTTCGGCTATTTCGATGTCTGGCATAATTCCGCCACCATCATAAACGGTTCGCCCATTTTTGGTTTTAAAAGCATTATACTTGTCTGCTGCCGTTCGAATGGCTTTGCCGTCTTTATCTTTGTGAGAGTAATCAAGTGCCTGTATGCATCGGCCTGATGGAGTATAATAGCGAGATATTGTGATTTTGACCTGCGTTCCATAGGTTAAATCAACAGGTCGCTGAACAAGACCTTTACCAAAACTTCGTGAACCAATAATAACTGCGCGATCAAGATCTTGTAAAGCCCCAGAAACAATTTCTGAAGCAGAGGCACTTTTTCCATCTACAATAATAGCTAATGGAATTTCAGTATCAATAGGGTCTCGTGTCGTTTTGTATGAATTGTTGTGTTTCTCAATTTTAGATTTAGTGGTCACAATCACTTCGTTTTTAGGAACGAATAAATTACAAATGTTGACAGCCTCATTCAACAATCCACCGGGATTTCCACGAAGGTCTAGTACTATTTTTTCTGCACCGTCTCGTTTTAACTGCTCTAATGCCTCTTTTGTCTCTAATGCAGCTTTATTGTTGAACTGTGATAAAACAATATAACCCGTCTTGCTATCTATTTTTCCAAAAAAAGGTACCGCTTTGATCTCTACCTCATCTAAAATAATTTGAGTCGTAAAAGGCTTACCTTGCCGAAGATATTTAATCGTAATTTTAGTTCCTTTTGCACCTTTCAGCAACTGCGAAGCATCGTCCTTGAAATCTTTCAATTCGACGTCTCCAATTTGAATGATTTCATCACCTGCCTTAAGTCCGGCCTTATCTGCTGGAAAATTTTTATAAGGCTCTTTAATGATGACTTTGTCTTCTTTTCGGGTAATTAAGGCACCAATTCCGGTGTACTCGCCGGTATTGTTTATTTTAAATTTAACAACATCTTGCTCATTAAAGAAATTAGTATACGGATCCAAATCCGCGAGCATACTCTTTATGGCCTTATCCATTAAGTCTCCGGGATTGGTCTCGTCAACATAATTGGAATTTACCGCTTTAAACAGTGTTGTGAATATTTCGATTTGTTTGGCAACTTCAAAAAAATCTTCTTTGAAACTGACCCCGACAAATAAAAAACCGCTTAAAACAAAAGGGATCAGAAATCTTTTCTTAGGTAAAGGAATGTTTTGAAATAATCTCATTTTCAGATGTAAAAAGTTCGAATAATCGAATCGCCACCAAATATATAAGTTTAACGAATAAAAACAATAAATATTGGGAATTCTACATATCCAGTCTAATTCTAAATTTGTTCTTATTCGTTGCTTTCGTCTCCGATTTTCAGTCGAAACTTTTCAAATAATTGAATGGTTTTTTGATGGATTTCCTTATAGGGTAAATTGTCTGAGCTTTGATAAAATAGCATCAAAGCGTAGGAGTTTTCCATAGCATCTTGAATCAAATGCTTATTCAATCGAAAAGCTTCTCTAAGTGCGCGTTTGTAGTAGTTTCTGTCGACGGCACGCTTAAAATATTTTTTTGATACAGAGGCGCCAAATTTTAATTTGCTTTTGTTTTCTTTTTCCAATTCAATATAAATAAGTCGCAGCGGATATTTAGACACCGACCGACCGTCAGAAAAGAGCAAGTCAATCATCTTTTTTTCTTTTAATTTTTCTGATTTTGGATAATCGAATTTCATTTCTTCACAATGATGATTGTCCTTGCAAATATACGAAGCTGCCACTAAGAAAACCCTGATTAACAATTAGTGTTAATCTCCGGAAAACTTATTTTTGCTCAACAAGTGGTTTCGGAAAGATGTTGTTTTCTTTTTTCACGTCTGCCAGTAGTCCGCTTTCGTCAATAATTATTTTCTCGATACTGTCTAGAGGCTTGCTAATGACTAGGTTATAAGTCGGATAAGCCCATGCCCAGTCATTAAGCACAGTTCTTTTGGTTTCCGGATGTGGATTCCCTTTTATGAAACTCATCATTCGTAAAGGAATATAGAAACTTTCTTTCTCCCCGTTTTTGTAATAAACAGTCAGATCTATAGGCATGGGCATTCTACCGACACGCTCTAAGGTAACTAAAGTGTTGTTTTCTTGCGCTTCAGCATTCTTTATTCCGTAGTCGATTGTATTGGTGGTTTGCGTCCAGTCTGTCAAATACCAATCGAGATTCGCGCCGGAGATTCGCTCTGCAGTTCTCTTAAAATCGTTTGGAGTAGGATGTTTGAATTTAAAATCGGAGTAATACCGTTTTATGGTTTTCATTAAATTGTCGCGTCCGATTAAGTATCCTAATTGTGCGAGAAACACAGCTCCTTTGCTATATGATGTAATGCTATATATTTGATTAAAATCGAAGCGATCAGCATGCGTTGATTGAGGCAACTCTTTCCCTGAATCGACCATAAAAAAGTAGCCTTTGTATGAGCCTGCGTGTGGATTGTCTACTTTTTTGGTTGCGATTTCGTTCATCCCTAAATCTTCGAGAAAGGAAGTGAAGCCTTCGTCCATCCACCCGTGTTTACTTTCATTAGTAGCTAATAAGTGTTGAAACCACGAATGGGCCATTTCGTGCGCAATAACACCAATCAAACCTTCATAACTGCCCTCGCCCAAAATAAGTGTGCACATCGCATACTCCATGCCGCCATCTCCTCCCTGAATTACCGAATATTGTTTGTATGGATATTCGCCCACGGTTTTGTTGTAAAACTCCATGAGAAGTGCGGTTTCAGTCTGAGCTTTTTTCCAATTATCAATAATTTTTGGATTGTTTTTGTATAAGAAATGAAGTTTCGTTCCGCTTGGCATTTGAACAATATCATGCAAATAATTTTTGTCTGCTGCCCAAGTAAAATCATGCACATTGGGCGCTACAAAATGCCATGTTAAGTATTTGTTTTTCTTCGGATAACTAACAATTACTCCCGGATCCTGATAGCCTTTGCCAATTTCATTATTATTTTGCAAGCATCCACTACCGCCTAAAACATAGTCTTTGTCGATAGTGATTTTTACATCAAAATCGCCCCAAACGCCATGAAATTCTCTAGCAATGTAAGGATCAGCATGCCAACCTTCAAAATCAAATTCTGCTATTTTTGGATACCATTGTGACATAGAAAATTCGACTCCCTCGACATTATTTCTACCGGAGCGTCTTATCTGAACAGGTACTTGTCCGTCGAAATCAAGCGTAAAAGAAGTGGTTGTATTGGGAAGTAATGGTTTTGCCAGTGTAACCTCGAGGATGGTACCTACTTCTTTGTTTTGGGTCTCCAAACCATCTTGTTTGAGATTTGAAACTTTCAGATACCCAATCTCAGAGGGCTTTAGTTTGGCAATTCGGCTTTGTTTGATTTCTTTATCACCAATTTTTGTCTTGGTAATCATCCTTCTGTCGGGATCGGCTATATTTTGTAACCGAGCATCCATCTCGCTTCCGGGTTGAAAAGCATTGTTGTATAAGTGGAAAAAAACTCTTTTGAGTGTGTCAGGAGAGTTGTTACTATACAACAATGTTTGTTTTCCTTTGTATTGATAGTTCTTGGCGTCAACCACTACATCCATTTTGTAATCAACTTTCTGTTGCCAGTATCCGCTATTTTGAGCCCATCCTTTTGAGTGAAACACCAAAACAAGAGCAAACAAACAAAATTGTTTCATAGAAATAAAATTGAAATTATAAAAATCAAAATAAGCTTGGGAAAAATTTATCTCACAAGCTTATCTGAACAAAAAATGCATAAGGACTAACCTCTAACTTTTTTCTTTTTTGTTTTTTGAGACATCTTCTCAGCCATTTTAAATGCGTTGTAAGCATTGACAATTTTGCCAGATGCAGAAAGTTGATTAAAAGGCCTTAAGTCTTTCGGGTCTCCACCAACTTCTACGTTTGAATCAATAGCAATTCCAGAGTTCATAAGGATATACTTTACTTGTTTAGCCTTAAGATTTGGGAAGTATGATCTAATCAAAGCCGCAACACCGGCGACATTAGGCGATGCCATTGATGTTCCCTGTTCGTACTTGTATGAATTATTTGGAGTTGTAGCATAGATTTTCATCCCCGGAGCGTATACGTCCACATTAAGTTTTCCGTAATTTGAAAATGGCGCCATGATAGTTGTTCCATATTCGTAGTTCAATGCTCCTACGGTTATTACATTGGAGGCAAACTCTGTCTTTTTATCGTCAGAGTCGTTTGGAAAATTGTTTTCCACGTCAATATCTTTCGCATCATTTCCTGCCGCGTGAACAATCAAGACGTCTTTGCTTTCAGCGTATTTTATTGCATCATAAACCCATTGCTTATGTGGCGAATAACTTTTACCAAAACTACCATTGATCACTTTGGCACCATTATCTACTGCGTATCGAATACTTAAAGCAATATCTTTATCGTATTCATCGCCATCCGGAACAGCTCGAATGGCCATGATTTCAACATTATTTGCAATACCGTCGCCGCCAAGATTATTGTTTCTGGTCTGGGCAATTATTCCGGCAACATGTGTACCGTGAAGCGCTCCTTTCTTATCGGGTCCGAACACAACATTGTTTCCATAAGATTTTTTGCTGAGGTCTTCAGGGTTATCACCAAGTACTTTTCTGCCATCAAACTCTTTATTTAGATTGTAATTGAGCATATTGTAAACTTGATCCTTGTAGTCATTGAGGTCTTCATTAAAACTAGGACCTGTTTGGCTTATAACACTAATCATAACTTGTTTACTTCTATTGACTGTAGCATCAGTAGATTCAATAGATTTTACTTCCTCTAACGTATACTTGTCTTTCTTCAGAAATTCTTTGATCGTTTGGTTTGCATTGAAGATAAAGTCAACTTGCTGTTTGCCCTGCAAATTTTCTTGATACATTTTCTCGTAATCAGCTTTAGCTGCTTTGTAAACTTCAGAACCGTCATCAGGATTTTTTAGAATACGAGTCATTTCAAGATTTTCTAGAGCAGAATTCCCCAGAAAATTCCAACCATTTATATCATCAACATATCCGTTTTTGTCGTCATCTATTGCGTTTCCAGCGATTTCTTTTTTATTTGTCCACACTACTGATTTTAGATCTTCATGTTCAATGTCAACTCCGGAATCAACAACGGCAACAACAACTTTTTTACCGACTTTGTTTTTAATCAACTCTTCATAAACACGGTCGACACTCATTCCCGGAATACTGTCTTTAAGTAAATCGAGATGACTCCATCTTTTGAGTTGTTCTTCTGATAGCTTTCCTTTTTTTGTTGCAAAAGGGACGCTGTTTTGTGCTTGCGAGGATATCGAAAGCAACAATGAAAGTGCGATTGACAAACATGCGGTTTTAAGATTCTTCATTTTTTAAAATTTTAGTGGCTAAAAGTAGTTAGGAATAGTAAGATAATGAAATCAAGTTAACAATTATTTAGGAGCTCAGAATATGCAATTTACCGAAGCAAATCGTCTTTTAAAAATAGTTATTGCTCTGTTTAGAATTGAATAAGTTCAATGAGAGAAAACACAAATCGAATAGAAGCAATAAAAAGTAGGGTCACATAGTAAACAATTCTCAACATAGCTTTGTTTTTTTACAATCGACAATTTATAATTATTTTCTGAAGTGTACTGTTCAAATTTTCCAAATCTTCAATAGCAATGCCAGACTGGGCAATTTTCCGATTTTCCAAAACCAGATCTTGAACCATTTCAATAATATTCTCGCCCGCAGCAGTTACTTTTAAAATCGAAGTTCTTCGGTCTTTTGGATTTGCTTTTCGGTCCAAATATTTAGTTTTCACTAAAATATCAATGATACGTGTAACCGAGGCATTGTCTTTAAAGACTTTTTTTGCCAAATCTATTTGCGGAATTCCCGGATTTTCAGAAAGCACCTTCATTATTAGCCATTGATCGACAGTTATTTTCAACCCGCGCTCCTTCAGTTTTTTTTGAGAGTAATTTCGATAGGTTCGAATGGCTTTGTCAAGCAGATAAAAATTAATAGTTTCATTTGCACTCATATGCTATACGAAAACAATAAAGTCAAAAATTGACTTATCAAATAAACAAAATATTGTTCAAAATTACACTACACCGATAAAATTTCTTTACAAGAAAAAGTTTCGTTAAGTCGAATTCCCTTTTCAGTTCGCTCGACAGTAATGATTTCATTGTGAGCATCATGCTCAAGGAATAGGAAATACTTTTCGTCGGCAGCTTTGTTCAAAAAGGTCTCTTTTTCCGGCAATGTTAGCAGAGGTCGAGTGTCATATCCCATAACATATGGTAAAGGTATGTGGCCTGCAGTAGGAATTAAATCCGCCATAAAACAAATTGTTTTTCCTTCGTAATCAATTTGTGGAATCATCATTTTTTCCGTGTGCCCATCAACAAAATGAATCGAGAAGTTGAGTTCACTTTGCTCAACAAATGCTTGATTTCCGTTTTCTATAAAATAAAGATGCCCACTTTCTTGAATAGGCATGATATTCTCCGATAAGAAGGAGGCTTTTTCTCTGGCGTTAGGATTTGTTGCCCACTCCCAATGTTGTTCATTACTCCAAAAACGAGCATTCTTAAAGGCAATTTCAAAACCGGTTCTGTCCGAGTTCCATTGAACGCTGCCACCACAATGATCGAAATGAAGATGCGTCATAAAAACATCAGTAATATCATCACGATGAAAGCCGTAATGCGCTAAAGATTTGTCAAGATTATGGGTTCCCCACAAGGAATAGTAGCTGAAAAATTTCTCTGATTGCTTGTTTCCAAGTCCTGTGTCGATGAGGATTAATCGGGCTCCATCTTCAATCAATAAACATCGGGCAGCAATGTCAATCAAATTATTGTTGTCAGCCGGGTTTGTTTTGTTCCAAATAGTTTTAGGTACTACACCAAACATAGCGCCTCCGTCTAGTTTAAAATTACCAGATTCGATAGGATAGAGCTTCATAAGCAAATGAGATATTTTGAGATGATGTTTAATTCAGCGAAAAATACTAAATAAGGAAATGTAAATTCAATTAAAATCAGTTTTTTCTATGTTAATATTATCTATAAAAATATTGAACGGTAAACGCTAGAGCATATTTTACTATATCTTTGCACTTAATTTAGACAAAATCAATATAAACAAACTTCGCGATTTTTCGCAACTGATTTTTAACAATAAAAAAAGTTGCGAGTTGCGCATAAAATGGAAAATTATGATTCAAGTATCAGATACAGCCAGCAAGAAAATTGTTGAAATGATGGTAGATGATGGGTTTGATGCAGCTAAAGATTATGTGCGCGTTGGCGTAAAAAGCGGTGGTTGCTCGGGCTTGTCCTATGAATTGAAATTCGATAAAGAAATAGGCGAAACCGATAAGGTGTTCGAAGTTAATAACGTCAGAATTGCAGTTGAGAAAAAATCTTTTTTGTACTTGGCCGGAACCATACTAGAATTTTCGGGAGGATTAAATGGAAAAGGATTTGTCTTTAACAACCCTAATGCCAGCAGAACATGTGGCTGTGGGGAGTCATTTTCACTGTAAGTGAGATCTAAATCGACTCAGTTTTTCGCGGATTTATGCCGCAAATTTTAAATTTTTAAGACTAAAAAAATGCCGAAGTATACAGAAGACGATTTAAAAATTGAACTGGAAAATAAGGAGTACGAATATGGGTTTTACACCGATATTGAGTCAGACACCTTTCCAAATGGCCTCAATGAAGAAATTGTTCGAGCAATTTCGAAAAGAAAAGAAGAGCCGGACTGGATGACTGAGTGGCGATTGGAGGCTTTTCGGGCTTGGCAAACAATGATAGAACCAGAATGGGCAAATGTCAATTATGAAAAGCCTGATTTTCAAGCGATATCGTATTATTCTGCTCCCAAAAGCAAGGCGAAATATGATAGTCTCGACGAAGTCGATCCTGAATTGCTTGAGACTTTCAAGAAACTAGGGATTTCAGTAGATGAGCAAAAGGTATTGACAGGTGTTGCCATGGACATTGTTGTAGATTCGGTTTCAGTTGCTACAACATTCAAGAAAACCTTAGGCGAAAAAGGTATAATCTTCATGAGTATATCCGAAGCAATTCGCGAACATCCGGAATTGGTAAAAAAATATTTGGGAACGGTCGTGCCGCAAAAAGACAACTTTTATGCCGCATTGAATTCTGCTGTGTTTTCTGATGGTTCATTTTGTTATATTCCAAAAGGGGTACGATGTCCGATGGAACTATCCACTTATTTCAGAATTAATCAAGCGGGGACCGGTCAGTTTGAAAGAACATTAGTGATTGCTGACGAAGGGAGTTATGTTTCGTATCTAGAAGGTTGTACCGCTCCAAGCAGGGATGAAAATCAACTGCATGCAGCTGTGGTTGAGCTTATCGCTTTGGATGACGCTGAAATAAAATATTCTACAGTACAAAATTGGTATCCGGGAAATAAAGAAGGACACGGTGGAGTTTATAATTTCGTGACTAAACGCGGCCTATGCGAGAAAAACGCAAAAATTTCTTGGACACAAGTTGAAACTGGTTCCGCAGTCACATGGAAGTATCCATCCTGTGTGCTGAAAGGAGATAACTCAGTCGGCGAATTCTACTCGATTGCTGTAACCAATAATTTTCAGCAAGCGGATACCGGAACGAAAATGATTCACTTAGGTAAAAACACAAAATCTACCATAATTTCTAAAGGTATTTCTGCCGGAAAATCCCAAAACAGTTATAGAGGTCTAGTTCAAATCAGTGCTCGTGCAGAAAACGCGAGAAATTTTTCACAGTGTGATTCGCTGCTGATGGGAAACAACTGTGGCGCACATACTTTTCCTTATATTGAAAGTAAAAATCCTACGGCCAAGATAGAACACGAGGCAACCACCTCAAAGATTGGAGAAGACCAGGTGTTTTACTGCAATCAAAGGGGAATCCCAACTGAAAAAGCAATTGCTCTTATTGTCAACGGTTTCAGCAAGGATGTACTGAACAAATTACCGATGGAGTTTGCCGTCGAAGCCCAAAAACTACTTGAAATTTCGCTGGAAGGGAGTGTTGGTTAATCTTAAAAAAGTATAGTTAAATGTTACAAATAAAGAATTTACACGCGTCAATTGAAGACAAAGAGATTTTAAAAGGAATCAATTTGCATGTTAGAAAAGGTGAAGTTCACGCAATAATGGGACCTAATGGTTCTGGAAAAAGTACACTTTCGGCAGTAATCGCAGGGAATGAAAATTATGAAGTTACCCAAGGAGAAGTGATTCTCGATGGGGAAGATTTGGCAGATCTAGCTCCAGAAGAGCGCGCACACAAAGGTGTTTTTCTCTCCTTTCAATATCCTGTCGAAATCCCAGGTGTCTCAGTGACCAACTTTATGAAGACAGCCATAAACGAAACTCGAAAGGCAAACGGAAAAGAAGAGATGCCGGCCAATGAAATGTTGAAACTTATCCGTGAGAAGTCAGAATTATTAGAAATCGACCGAAAGTTCTTGTCGAGATCGCTCAATGAAGGTTTCTCAGGTGGGGAAAAGAAACGAAACGAGATTTTTCAAATGGCCATGCTCGAACCCAAATTAGCTATCTTAGACGAAACTGATTCCGGTCTTGATATCGATGCGTTGCGAATTGTTGCAAATGGTGTAAACAAATTGAAAAGCGAAAACAACGCTGTCATTGTGATTACACACTACCAGCGATTATTAGACTACATCGTCCCTGATTTCGTTCATGTGTTATTCAACGGTAAGATCGTGAAATCCGGAGGAAAGGAATTAGCGTACGAACTGGAAGAAAAGGGATACGACTGGATCAAACAAGAACAAGTAGTGTAAATAAAGTATTCGGTTTTCAGTTGAACATTCCGGAAAAAGGAACAATTTTCAAAACCAGCAACTGATAACCGACAATCACAACTATTATGGAACTAAAAGAAAAATTGATTGCCTCTTTTATGGCTTTTGAAGAGCGTGTAGATGTTGCTGCCGACCTTCACAATATCAGAACTTCGGCAATACAGAATTTTGAGAATAAAGGTTTTCCCACAAAAAAAGAAGAAGCGTGGAAATATACGTCATTAAATACGCTGTTAAAAAATGACTTTACTGTTTTTCCAAAATATGAAAATACAATTCAATTCGCGGATGTTAAAAAGTACTTTCTACACGAAATAGATACTTATAAAGTGGTCTTTATCGACGGAATTTTTAGTTCCTTTCTCTCTTCTACAACCCATGATGGTATCGACGTTTGCCTAATGTCCTCTGCTTTGAATAAGCCGAAATACAAGATGATTGTGGATACGTATTTTAATCAGATTGCCAATAAAGAGGAAAGTCTGACTTCATTAAATACAGCTTTCGCTAATGAAGGAGCTTATATCAATATCCCGAAAAACAAAGTTGCAGATAAGCCAATAGAAATCATGTACTTTTCAACCGGAAACGAAGCGGCTCTTTTGGTTCAACCAAGAAACCTCATTATTGTGGGAGAAAATTCGCATGTTCAAATCATAGAAAGACACCAGAGCTTAAACGAGAATGCAGTCTTAACCAATGCTGTAACGGAGGTTTTTGCACAGAAAAGAGCAATCGTTGATTATTACAAGATTCAGAATGACAATCATAACGCATCGCTAATCGATAACACCTACGTGTCACAGCACCAAGAAAGCCACGTGCACGTCAACACTTTCAGTTTTGGAGGAAATCTGACTAGGAACAATCTCAATTTTTATCACTTTGGCGAACGAATAGAAAGTCACCTCAACGGCATCACAATTATTGGCGAAAAACAGCATGTAGATCACTACACTTTGGTGCATCATGCCAAGCCGAACTGCGAGAGCTTTCAGGATTATAAAGGTATTTTCTCTGATAGTTCAACCGGCGTTTTCAACGGGAAAATATTTGTCGAGAAAGAAGCACAAAAAACCAATGCTTTTCAGAGTAGCAACAATATTCTGCTAAGTGATAAAGCAACAATCAACGCAAAACCGCAGTTGGAGATCTTTGCCGATGACGTGAAGTGTTCCCACGGTTGCACTATTGGTCAGCTCGACGAAACAGCAATGTTCTACATGCAATCAAGAGGAATTCCAAAAAAAGAAGCAAAGGCACTTCTCATGTATGCTTTCTCTAATGCAGTAATAGAAAACATAAAGATTCCCGAGCTGAAACAAAGAATTACCAAAATCATAGCCAATAAGTTGGGTGTAAAACTCGGTTTTGACCTCTAATGTAATTAGGAGCATTTTCCCGCTGTTTGCTCTATCTTTTTTTGGCAAAAAAAGCCAAAAAAAGGATGCCGCGACCATCGGGGCTAAACGATTCGTTATAGAAGGCGCAACATAAAAAGCCACATCAATTTATTAACAAGAGTTTGGTACTAAAATAATTGGATTAAGTTACTTTTGCGTCTTCAATTTTTTCAAAAGTGTATGTTCGATATTCAAAAAATTAGATCTGAATTTCCAATACTTTCCCGAACCATAAACGGCAAACCGCTCATTTATTTTGACAACGGAGCAACATCACAGAAGCCGCAAGTCGTAATTGATGCAATTGCAAAGTATTACCAAGATATCAATGCCAATATCCATCGGGGCGTGCACACGCTCAGTCAGATGGCAACCGATGCTTATGAAGAATCGAGAACTAAAATTCAAAAGCATATCAATGCCACGCAAGCGCATGAAATTATTTTCACATCCGGAACAACTCATAGTGTAAATATCGTTGCGGCAGGTTTCGCTTCTTTTATAAAGCCTGGTGACGAAGTGTTGGTGTCAGCCTTGGAGCACCACAGTAACATTGTACCATGGCAAATGTTATGCGAAAGAACAGGAGCAGTTCTTAAAGTCATTCCGATTAACGAAACAGGTGAACTCATTCAAAGTGACTATGACGAATTACTGAGTTCTAGAACAAAAATTGTAGCTGTCAATCATATTTCAAATGCTTTGGGCACAGTCAATCCCATTAAAGAGATGATTGCCAAGGCGCATCGGGTCGGAGCAGCTGTTTTAATCGACGGCGCTCAGGCAGTCCCACACTTAAAACCAGATGTACAAGACCTTCAGTGCGATTTCTACGTGTTCTCCGGTCATAAGATGTGCGGCCCAACCGGAACCGGTATTCTTTACGGTAAAGAAGAATGGCTTCGAAAACTTCCACCTTATCAAGGCGGTGGTGAAATGATAGCAAGCGTTAGCTTCGAGAAGACGACATACGCAGATTTACCACACAAATTCGAAGCAGGAACACCAAATATAGCTGGAGGAATAGCTCTTGGAGTGGCGGTTGATTATATGAATGAAATCGGATTTGAAAATATATCTAAGGCTGAATCAGAGTTACGAGATTACGCTACAGCAAAACTATTGGAAATCGAAGGGCTAAAAATCTTCGGAACATCCAAACATAAAACCTCTGTTATCTCTTTTAATATTGAGGGAATCCACCCATATGATATAGGAACGATTATCGAAAAGAAAGGAATAGCTGTTAGAACCGGACACCATTGCGCTCAACCCATCATGGACTTTTACAAAATTCCGGGAACCGTAAGAGCATCGCTAGCCTTTTATAATACAAAGGAAGAAATCGATATTATGGTTGAAGCAATCAAGAAAGCAAAAGTAATGTTAAGCTAAAAAGCATCTATGAAAATACTATCTTTAATATTTATTACCATTTTTATCAGTAAAGGCTGTGATGCAGAACAACAGCAAGACATCGAATCTGCATTGATTGAATACACAGCTACAACACGTGGTTTCTATCAGCAAATTGTTGTTCAAAATCAGCAATACACCGTAACCAAAGATCGCAACGGAAATGAAAAACTGGACAAAAAAAGTATTTCAAAAGCAGAATGGAAGAAAATCGTAGAAGCCTTTCAGGAAGTGGATCTATATGAATTACCAAAATTGAAATCACCAACAGAAAAGAGATTTTATGACGGTGCCGCGATAGCCAATATTAAAATAGTTTACAAAGGCAAAACATATGAGACGAACGGTTTTGATCATGGTAATCCGCCTCTTGAAATAGAAAAATTAGTAAACAAGATTACACTGCTAGCAATCCCGGAATAATGACTATACAAGAATTACAAGAGGAAATTATTGACGAATTTTCTATGTTTGATGATTGGGAAGAACGTTTTCAATATATCATCGATATGGGAAAAAGTCTACCGCTTATCGACCCAAAATATAAGACAGACGAGAATGTTATAAAGGGTTGTCAATCGAAAGTTTGGTTACACAGCGAAGAGAGAAACGGCAAAATTGTTTTCACAGCAGATAGTGATGCTATAATTACAAGGGGAATCATCGCACTCCTGATTCGCGTTTTTTCCAATCAAAAAGCAAAAGACATTCTCGATTCAGGTACCGATTATATCGATAAAATTGGTCTTAAAGAACAATTGTCCCCAACTCGCGCTAATGGACTAGTATCAATGATCAAACAAATAAAAATGTATGCATTAGCATACAACTCAAAACAATAGAAATATGGAACAAGAAATAGACACAACGGCTCTTGGTGAGTCTATAGTCAAAAAACTAAAAACAATTTATGACCCTGAAATTCCGGTTGACATTTATGAATTGGGATTGATTTATGATGTCATGGTCAACGAAGATTATGAGGTAAAAATCCTAATGACTTTGACTTCACCTAATTGCCCTGTTGCAGAAACTCTTCCAAGAGAAGTTGAGGAAAAAGTGAAGGCGATTGAAAATGTTAAAGGCGCCGAAGTTGAAATTACTTTCGATCCGCCTTGGAGCAAAGACTTAATGAGTGAAGAAGCTAAATTAGAATTAGGAATGCTCTAATCATGCCAGAAGAAATCATCAATAGAGTTGCGCAAAGCGCGTTGCAAGTATTTGATTTGGAAGAGCATTATCCCACGGGCATTCGGTCGGTGGTTGACATTTCGCAATGGCTTCAAGAAGGAATTTTATTGAAGGAGAAAGACTTCCGAGAAAAACTTAGTGAATACGACTGGAAACAATATCAAGATCATTTGGTTGCCATTTATTGCGACCCCGATATTATTATCCCTGCTTGGTCCTCAATTCTAGTCGCTAGTTATTTAATTCCCTACGCAAAACGAGTTGTCTATGGGACTCTCGACGATTTAGAAACAATTTTATTTGAGGAGCTAATCCCCAAACTGGATTTTTCCAAGTTTGAAAACAAGCCCGTAATACTCAAGGGCTGTTCAAAGAAGCCGGTGCCGCTGAGCGCCTACCTCTTAGCTATGAAGTCTCTTCAACCTGTTGCCAAAAGCATCATGTATGGCGAGGCTTGTTCTGCAGTACCGCTATACAAGAGAAACAAATAACTTGATTTTAGATTGTGTGTTGATGAGTTTTTCTAACTTTGCGGCCTAAATTTAAATTTTGTATGATGAAAAGACAGTTACTTTCTTTTTTATTTATTGCTGTGATTTTTGTTGCAAATGCACAAGATGCAGAAAAGGAAATTATTATTAATACCGAGAAGGCTGTCAAAAAAATTGCAGACACCACAAGTAACGGTTGGAAAAGAAAAGGCAATATTATTTTTCTTTTTAACCAGTCTAATTTCAATAATTGGTTAGCGGGTGGAGAAAACAACATGTCTGGAAACATTGGACTCAACTACGATTTTAACTACAAAAAGGATAATCTGACTTGGGACAATAAATTAATTGCATCTTATGGTTTGCTGCAAACTAAAAACTCAGATTTTCAAAAGAAAACAGATGACCGATTTGAGTTTAATTCTGTGCTTGGCAAAAAAGCAATAGGATATTGGTATTATTCGTTTTTCTTAAATTTCAGGACACAGTTTGCAAAAGGATATATATATGGCAAAGACGCGAACGGCAAGGAAACAAGAGAAGAGTACACCAACATCTTTTCTCCGGGCTATCTCACTTTTGGTCCTGGAATGTTTTGGAAAAAGAGTGACAATCTCAAAGTTAATTTTGCGCCTTTGACTTCTAAAGTGACGATTGTTGACCAAAACTTCACATTACCTAATGAAGCCTATTTTGGCGTTGAAGAAGGAGAAAGTCTCAGATATGAGCTCGGATTTTATGCCTCTGCCTACTATAAGCTAGACATAGTAACTAATGTGTCAATGGAGAACGTCTTGAATTTATATTCAAATTATTTGGAAGACCCGCAAAATGTTGATATCGACTATACGCTTAATGTTGTCATGAGAATCAATCGCTACTTAACCACAAATTTGGTGATTCAAACTATTTATGACGACAATGCATTCAGAGGCTTTCAGACGAGACAGATTTTCGGTTTGGCCGCCAATTATGGTTTCTAGAAAAATGAGAATCTGAGACTATTTCGTATAGATAAACTTTTTATTCTTCATTTTCCACAACGTCCTTGTAATCAGGATACAAGAATTTATTATATGGAAAACGAGTGATGTGGATTTCGCGAACCGCCTCATAAACGCGTTCTCTGAAAGACTCCAGATTTTCTTTACTAATGGCAGAAATAAACAATGCGTTTTTTTCACCAACGTTGCTCATCCAAGTTTGTTTCCACTCTTCCAGCGTAAAATGCCGCTTGGTTTTCTCCGTAATTAGATCATCTTCATCAATCGATAGGTTTTTATAGGCATCAATTTTATTAAAAACCATGATGGTCGGTTTGTTATTGCTTTTGATATCTAACAAGGTCTGATTCACTGATGCAATGTGATCCTCGAAATCAGGGTGTGAAATATCAACCACATGCAGTAATAAATCGGCTTCGCGAACTTCATCTAAAGTGCTTTTGAAAGAATCAACTAACTGTGTAGGTAGTTTGCGGATAAACCCAACTGTGTCTGAAAGCAGAAAAGGCAAGTTTTTAATCACAACTTTTCTAACGGTTGTATCCAAAGTTGCAAAGAGTTTGTTTTCGACAAACACCTCACTTTTGCTAATGACATTCATTAAAGTTGATTTTCCAACGTTAGTATAACCCACTAAAGCTACTCGAACCATTGCACCTCGGTTGCTGCGTTGAATAGACATTTGTTTATCAATCACTTTGATTTTTTCCTTCAATAAAGAAATTCGATCGCGAACAATTCGACGATCCGTTTCAATTTCAGTTTCTCCGGGACCACGCATTCCGATTCCTCCTTTTTGTCTTTCAAGGTGTGTCCACATTCCTGATAATCTCGGAAGTAAATACTGACATTGTGCCAACTCGACCTGTGTTCTCGCGTATGAAGTTTCAGCTCTTTGCGCGAATATGTCTAAAATCAAATTGGTCCGGTCAAGAACTTTAACGTTCAGAATTTTGGTAATATTTTTTTGTTGAGAAGGCGACAGTTCATCATCGAAGATTACCGTCGATATATTGTTTTGCTTTACATAATGGTGAATTTCATCCATTTTTCCTGTACCAAGAAAAGTCTTAGGATTTGGACGTTCCATTTTTTGAAAGAAACGTTTCACCACCTCTCCTCCTGCAGTATAGGTTAAGAACTCTAGTTCGTCTAAATACTCTGTAAGTTTTTCTTCAGACTGATTTTGTGTGACAATGCCAACAATGACAGTCTTCTCGAAATGTATGGTTTCTTTTTCCAGCATGATAAAAGTTGTCGCACAAAACTAGTGATTTAGAATGCTACAAAAGCAATCATTCTGTCTTTTTATGAAGTCGCTGCCCTTCGATAATCGTTAAAATACAAAATTATCTTAGTGCTTTCATAAATTTTGTTAAATTTGGAACTCGAAAATTACAAAACTATCATAAACCAACTAAATTTTCATTTTATGAAAAAATTTATTTTCATCTTTTTCTTGTTTTTCACCTCCTTTTTTGGTTACTCTCAAATTCTGAACGAGGATTTTGAATCAGCGCCGAACAATGCCGATGCATCAGGAGTTTGGGCAATGAATTCAGGTAACTGGCTAGTTAAAGATAACCGAACCAACACAGGTGTAAATTGGCAAAACGTTGTTGCGCCTTTTCCCGCTAATTCAGGAACGAAGGCTGCTTTCGTAAATCGAGAAAATACTGGAGCCGGAGTGCTTGCCGAGGAGTGGTTGATTACTCCTCAAAGAAATATATTAGCCAATAGCCAATTGCGTTTTTTTACAAGACAAACGCTTGCTGGTGACTTCGGCACAAAGTATCAAATCAGAGTTTCGTCAGCAGCAGATCCTGCCGATTTATCTCAATATACATTGGTCATTGAGTATACAGAGTCTGAGTTAAGTACTTTGACAGCCGATCAGTTGGATTATGAAGAAAAAGTAATTGATCTTGGTTTTACAGGACAAAGATATTTGGCTTTTGTAAAAGTATTTACACAGCCAACTGGCGCTACAGGAGGCGATCGATGGTTGGTGGATGATGTTAAGATTGTAGAGAAATGTCTTGATCCTGTCGCTCCACTGGGAACTCCGGTAATTGGAGCAACGACAACACGTTTAGAATGGACTAGTACAAATACACAATTTCAAGTTCAATATGGCCCAGCAGGGTTTACACTAGATGTGCCTGCGCCGAATGTTGTAATCTCTCCAATATTTACCTCTACCAATACACCACGTCGTCGTTATGAGGCTACTGGTCTCTTGGCCAATACAGCATACCAGTTTTATGTAAGAGCGGTTTGTACCGATTCAAATAGTAATTGGGTTGGTCCTTTTAACTGGAATACCTTGCCATTAGGAAGAACTTGCTCTGAACCGATAGTAGCTACAACACCACTACCGTATTCAGATTCTAGCAATACTTCTATTTATGGGAATAACATTGCTTTTGGTTCACCAGGTAACGCTGCACTTTGTGGCGCAGGTGCTGGTTTCTTGGGAGGAAATGATGTAGTTTACTCTTATACACCTGAAGCAACCGGCAATATTTTCATTTCTATGAACCCAAATGGGGCAACAAATACAGGGGTTTTTGTTTATTCTAGTTGTGCAAATATAGGTACGAACTGTATTGCCGGTGTTGGTAACGCTACAGGAAACATTCGCGTTATTCCTTCGTTGGCGGTTACACAAGGACAAACTATCTACATTGTAATTTCTTCTACAACTGCGACAGCTTCTTTTCCATATACATTAACAATTCAACAAGCTACTTGTCCGCAACCAATAACACTTTCTGCGAGTAATGTTGGGCCTACAAGTGCCAATGCTTCATGGGTTAACGGAACAGGAAGTACTGCTACTGCCTGGGAAGTTGCGGTTCAAACTGCTGGATCAGATGTTCCCTCTGGAGCAGGTACTCCAACTACAGTAAACACGAATTATTTGATGAACTCAACATTAGGTGGAGCGCCACTAGTGGCGGGAACTGCCTACCAGTATTGGGTAAGAGCTGCCTGTGGAGATGGTCTTTTTAGTCCATGGTCCGGACCTTTCCTTTTTACCACAGCGCTTTGCGAGGTTTCGCAACAATGTAATTATACTTTTGTATTAACGGATACATTTAACGGCTGGGAAGGCGGTAGAATGCAGGTTAGACAAAATGGTCTAGTGCTTGCAGAGTTAGGAGCTAACTTTACAACAGGAACTGGCCCTATTAATGTGCAAGTGCCGATGTGTAACAACTTGCCTTTCGAGTTATTTTGGAGCGAAGGAGGTTTAGCGCCTGATGAGATGCGAATTGCAATTCGAAATCCTTTCAGTCAGCAGATTTATGCGTTAACTACCAACGGTCAAACCTCGATAGGGACAATCTTATATACGGGATTGGTAGATTGTGATGATCCGTTGTGTTTGCCTCCAACAGGTGTTTCGGTTCCTAATGTGACCATTACATTTAATAGTGCGGTTGTCGGATGGACAACTTCTGGCGTTCCAACTACAGCTTGGGATGTATATGTTGTACCACAGGGATCTCCTGCTCCAACAGAAACGACTGTGCCTACTTATTCCGGAGTAATACAAGTTCCTTTCCCGATTCCGGCACCAGATTTATTGCCAGACACACCATATACGGTTTATATTCGGTCGGTTTGTTCAGTAAACGGACCAAGTGTGTGGACAAGCGGTACTAATTTCAGAACCAAAGAACAATGCCCAAAGCCAACAGCATTAACAGCAACAGCTATAACGCCTTTTGGGGCCAATTTAGGATGGACAAACCCATCGCAAACTACCTGGCAAATATTGGTTCAGTTGGCAAGTTTACCCGATCCGGCTCCAAACGATCCAAACTGGGTTACAACAACAGCCAATCCTTTTGTAGCAACAGGTTTGATTCCAGAAACGGCATATGAATTTTATATTAGAACTGATTGTGGTGGTGGAATAATCAGTAATCCGGCTGGACCAAGAGCCTTTACAACAGGTATTGCTTGTGCGAGACCTACAGCATTAACAGCTACGCCTACTCCATTTGGAGGCACATTCGGCTGGACAAATCCAACGGGCACTGCTTGGCAAGTTTTAGTTTTGCCTGCTGGCTCTCCGGCGCCAACAGCAGCAACCACAGGTTGGATTCCAGCAACGACTAATCCGTTTGTATATGATGGTCCGCCTTTGACACCTGAGACTAATTATGTGTATTATGTGCGAACTGATTGCGGTGCAGTGAATGGTATAAGTACGTGGGCAGGACCCCGAGCATTTACAACAACACCAACTTGTTTTAAACCAACAGCTTTGTCTTCAAATAATTTAACAGCTTTTTCAGTTAACTTGACTTGGAATAGTGTAGCAACAACTACCGCATGGCAAGTGTTAGCTTTACCAGCTGGATCTCCTGCACCTAACGCCTCTACTCCTGGATGGATTCCGGTAGATGCGTCATCTCCAGGTTTTGTGCAAGTCGATGCTGATTCATTCAGTTATGTTTATACTGGTTTAACCCCAGAAACTTCTTATGTGTTTTATATTAGAGGAAATTGTGAGCCAGGATTTGGCATCAGTACATGGACGGGTCCAAGAGCAGTAACTACACCTCCGTCTTGTTTCAAACCATCTGCGCAAACGGCAACTTCAATAACACCATTTGCTGCAACCTTGGGCTGGACAAACAATGTAAATAGCCCGGTTACTGAATGGCAGATTTCTATTCAAGCGGCAGGTTCTGCGGCACCGCCAGTCACGCAAACAGGTCTCACTATTACTACAAACCCATATGTAGCGACGGGATTAACGCCAAACACTTGCTACGATTTTTATGTGAGAAGCGTTTGTGGTGGAGTTAATGGGATAAGTACGTGGACAGGACCATTTAATTTCTGTACTACACCTACCTGTCCACAACCTATAAATTTGACAGCAGCCAATACAAATGATCCTAATGCTAACTTATCATGGACTGAGATCGGGGCTGCAACGGAATGGGCTATTGTAGTTCAAGCGCCTAGTGGACCAGTTCCAGGAGCCGGCACAACAGGAACAATTGTAACCACAATTCCATACAATACAGGAACTTTAGATCCAGGATTTTACGAGTTTTATGTAAGAAGTAATTGTTCAGATTCGGACAGAAGCTTTTGGTCGGGACCATTCAATTTCTTTATTGCAACTAGTCAACCGGTTTGTGCTAGCGTTGATATCAGCGTGGAAACAACTAGTCCCGGAGTAATCGATCTTTGCCCAGGGGAGACCTGCGTTGATTTGGCCGCAGTTTTTACAGACTCAAAAGACACATCAACCTATTCTATTTTACCAGTTGTTTTTGCGCCACCATTCCCATTTACAGGAGGAACTCAATTGCCAATTACTACAGATGATATTTGGGGAGATTCATTTACGTTACCTTTTAACTTTTGTTTTTATGGGGTAAATTATCCAACAGTACGAGTAGGGTCAAATGGTGTGATTACTTTTAGTAATCCGCCAGGGAATGCTTGTCCGTGGGCTTACGACGAATCTCTTCCGGATCCGAATTTCCCAATTCTCAACGCGATTTACGGACCATATCAAGATATTAACCCAGCTGTCAATACGGCTCCAATCCAGAGAAGTATAAATTATCAAATATTAGGAGAAGCACCTTGTCGAGCTTTTGTGGTTAATTATTACAACATTGCCCAATTCAGCTGTAACTTAACAGTACCGCTTCAAACCAGTCAAATAGTTTTATACGAAACTTCAAACGTGATTGAAGTGTATGTAGAGAACAGAGTTCCTTGTACCACTTGGAATGGAGGTAGAGCGGTTATTGGAATTCAAAATGCGACAGGAACTATTGCACATTTCCCTCCAGGCCGAAATACAGGTCAGTGGACCGCACAAAATGAAGCGTGGAGATTTACTCCAGACGGAAATTCAATCGTTGATTTTACTTGGTTGAAAGATGGTGTACCTTATAGTGATGATGCAGCAATTGAAGTTTGTGTTTCGGAAACTACAAATATGACTGCCCAAGCGGTTTATACTGGTTGCGGTGGACAAACAACCACTAAAACAGCAGATGTATTATTGCGTGTGAATGAAGTGATTATTCCACCAATGCAAGATGTTGTGGCTTGCCAGACTTATACATTACCCGCACTTACTGTTGGGAACTACTTTTCTCAACCAGGTGGTGTAGATCCGATAGACCCAAATATTCCAATTACAACTCCAGGCATTAGAACAATTTACGTTTATGCCGAAACTACAACCGTTCCTGCTTGTGAGTATGAAATTAGCTTTACTGTTGAAATACAAGAGCAGTTAGTAGCACCAGTTATAGAGGCACAGACAGTATGTAATTCCTTCCTACTTCCGCAACAACCTTCACCATTCAACTATTATACCGGTCCTTTGGGAACCGGCACTATGTATAGCGGTGTTGGAGGAGACTCAATCTTAACTTCGCAACAATTGTATATTTACGGCGTTTCGGGTAATTGTGTTGCAGAAAGTAATTTTAATGTAACAATAGATAATGTAGTTCTTGATGATCAAAATAGTATTACGCAATGTGACCCTTATACAGTATTATCTCCGGATGTCAACAATACCTATTACACAGCGCCGGGTGGACCAACCGGAAGCGGTACAGTAATACCTACTGGAACTGTTATTGGTTCAACACAAACTATTTACAAATATGCGCAGTCTGGCTCTTGTATAGAAGAAGGTAGTTTTACAATTAATATTGTTGGAATTCCGGGACCGATAGAAAGAGAAATTACGCAACCAGATTGTGAGACGACTACTGGTACTATCGTAGTAACTTCACCAACATCACCAGGAGGGGTTGCACCTTCAGATCTCTTTATATCTGAAGTGACAGATTCTAATGCAGGATCATTGACCTATGTTGAGATTTTTAACGGTACGGGAGCACCAATTAACTTAAGTAATTATAAGCTGAAGGTTTATAACAATGGAAACACAGATCCATCTATCAATTGTGACATTATTTTAACCGGAACTATCGGTATTAATGAGGCGAATGTTATCAAGTTAAGTTCTAGTCCAAATCAAGGTGGAGTTATTCCTGACCAGACTTATGTAGACTGTGCAGGTGTGAATACTAACGACAACATACGATTGACAACTTTAACAGATGTTCTAGTAGATATTTGGGGAGAAACTGCCGATGTTGACTTTACGCCGAATAACGAACCGGGTTATACTTACAGAAGAAATGCTAATGCGCCGCTGCCAAGTACAACTTGGAATCCTGCAGATTGGACAGCGATTGATCCGGAAGATTATTCCAATGTTGGTTTATTTACGCCATTTTCTTCTTTTGTTTATCAATACAATATTGATGGTGGTCCATGGCAGTTTACAACCACATTTAGCGGTGTACCAATTGGT
>CANHBE010000004.1 GCA_947458575.1 Flavobacteriaceae bacterium
ACGCCTCTAGAAGATCCTAAAGACCCCGACACTTGTAAGATTTTCGCAATCTATAAACTATTGGCCAACGAAGCGCAAATCGAAATCATGAGACAGCACTATGCGAATGCGAGCCGTGACTTTGGCTATGGACATGCCAAGCAAGCGTTATACGAACTGATATTAGATCGATTTAAAACCGAGCGTGAAACCTATCAATATTATATGAGCAACTTGCCTGAGATCGAGGCCGCATTGCTTAAAGGAGCGCAAAAAGCACAAATTATTGCCAATGGCGTGCTGAAAAGAGTTCGTGAAAAATTAGGCTTTGGCATTTAATTTAAATGACTTCAAAGTGTTTGCCGGGTAAAGTCCGAACCAAACCTTTCAATTCTAAATTGAGCAAAGTTGAGGCAGTTTTGAAAACCGGAAATTCACACTCAAGTGCAATCAAGTCGAGTAGCTCCTTTCCGTTTTTGAAGAGAAAATCGTAAATCTTTTGTTCTTCAGAATTTAAGTCAACAAATAACTGTTTTTGAATTGGTTTTGTTTTGGTCTCCAGATCCCAATTGAGATGATAAACCAAATCGGCTGCACTAGTCAAAAGATTCGCTTTTTGCGTCTTTATGAGTAAGTTGCAACCGTGACTGTACTTATCTCCTACACGTCCCGGAACAGCAAAGACATCGCGATTATAATCGTTGGCAAAATTTGCGGTGAGCATCGAACCTCCTTTTTCCGCTGATTCGATAACAATAGTCGCTTCTGAAATTCCCGCCACTATCCGATTGCGACGAACAAAGTTCTCTCTGTCCGGATTTGAAGAACTCCAGAATTCTGTCATCAAACCTCCATTTTCTTCCAGCTGGTACACGTACTTTTTATGTGACTTTGGGTAGATTTGATTGAGTCCGTGTGCAACTATCGCAATGGTCTGTAAGTTGTGTTCTAATGCCGCTTGGTGCGCGACAATATCAACTCCGTAGGCAAAACCACTGACGATAATCGGGTCGAGTGGTGATAACTCTGCTATTAAATTTCGGCAGAACTGTTGGCCATAATTACTAATTTGACGCGTGCCAACAATACTGATAATCTTCTTGTTTTTCAATTGGATATTGCCCGAGCTGAACAAAAGAACAGGTCCGTCGGAGCAATGTTTCAATCGATGAGGATAATCGTTGTCTAAGCAATAAGAAACCGATATTTGGTTCGTCTCAATAAATTTCAACTCGGCTTCAGCCTTTTCAAAAATTGTCTTATCTTTTAGCTTTCGAAAAAGTCCTTTCCCAATTCCCTCTAAAGCACTACGAGAGGCGCCTTTCGACTTGAAAATTTCTTCTGGTTCAGGGAAATGAGAAAGCAATTTTTTGGCGATAACATCGCCCACTCCTTCTGCTTTTAGCAAGGCTAATACATAAAATAAATCTTCGTGGCGCATAGTAAAATATTGAAAATGAAAAGTATAAAATATATCCCAATTGTTAATAAAAATTGTGAATAAAATTTTGCTGCTCTTGGGCATTGTATAACTTTGTTGCTATGAAGATTGAGCAGTATATTTCCCAGTTATTATATCGTCATCAATGTGTTACCGTTCCGGGTTTCGGTGCTTTCTTGACCGAAATTCAGTCCGCACATTTGCATGAAAACACCAATTCCTTTTATCCGCCAAAGAAGGTTATTTCCTTTAATGCAAATTTAAAAAACAACGATGGGTTATTGGCCAATCATATTTCTCAAATTGAGAAAACGAGTTATGAAAGTGCCGTTGCTTCGATCGAAAGTGAAATTGTCATTTGGAATAGTATTCTTCAGGTTAATGAGAAATTCACCTTAAAGAATATTGGCGAATTGCGATTGAATTCCGAGAAAAACATAGTCTTTACGCCGTCTGAAAGCATCAATTATTTAAAAGAATCTTTCGGATTGAATGCTTTCGTATCTCCAGCAATAAAAAGAGAATCTGTTGCGCATCACGTTGAAACAGCAGTAAAAATAGAAGTTCCTGTATTCGAGGAAAAAGAAGCAATTACACTTCAGCCCGAAGTTCAAAAGGGACGACCATACTTAAGATATGCTGCAGTACTCATTCTCGGACTAGCTGTTACTGCAACTATTGCTTACCAAGTTTACGAAAACCACGTTGCGAAAGAGACATTATTAGTAGAAACTGCTGTTCAAAAGCAAGTCCAAAACAAAATTCAGGAAGCAACTTTTGTATTGGAAACGCCTGCACCTCCGGTGACTTTAACAGTTTCTGAAGAGAAACTGATGTATCATATTGTAGCGGGAGTTTTTCGAAGTGAGGAAAATGCCCAAAGCGCTTATCTTGAGCTAACTAAATCAGGCTACAAAGCGCGACGAATTGCGCCCAATCGACATGGTTTACATCCTGTTTTATACGGCAGTTATGCCACCTACGCAGACGCTCAAAGTGCAATGTCTGAAATCCAAAAATCGACTAATTCAGATGCTTGGTTAATGGTTAAAGAACTATAAAATTATCCCGCGAACTGCGGGATTTTTTGTGTCTTGTAAGTATCTTTGCCAAAAAAAATGCAATCAAGAACTCCTTCTGAATCACTGACAGTGCTAACGGACTTAGTTTTGCCCAGTGAGACAAATCCCCTTAACAACCTATTTGGAGGTGAACTATTGGCGCGTATGGACCGTGCGGCGAGCATTACTGCGAGAAGACATTCTCGACGAATTGCGGTTACAGCTTCAGTAAATCACGTTGCTTTCAATAGGGCAATCCCGTTAGGAAGCGTGGTTACCGTTGAAGCAAAAATATCAAGAAGTTTCAAAAGTTCGATGGAAATCTACTTAGATGTTTGGGTAGAAGATCGGGAGACCGGAAATCGGAGCAAGGCAAACGAAGCCATATACACTTTTGTCGCTGTTGATGACACTGGCAGACCGATTGAGGTGCCTGGGGTTACACCTGAAACGCCACTGGAGATAGAGCGATTTGATGCTGCTCTGCGGAGAAAACAACTCAGTTTGGTCCTTGCCGGAAAAATGAAACCTGCTGAGGCAACAGAGTTAAAAGCACTTTTCGATTAAAGTACAGGAATTTTACATCTTAAACAGCCAAGTCGCAGGATTGCTGTAGGTTGTGTTTTGGGATATGGTAAACTTCAATACCGTTTTGCCCGTATCTCCATTGGTTCTTATTCGACCTATTTGCTGTTTGGTCGAAACTTTATCACCTTTGCTTACACTTACGCTGCTCAAGTTCTGGTAGACTGTAAAATAATCACCATGTTGAATCATGACTGCTTTATTGATTGGAGATAATACCATAACGCTGACTACCTCGCCACCAAAAACCGCCCGCGCATTTGATCCTTGTTCGGTAGTAATTTCGACACCGCTGTTGTGAATGACCAAAGATTTATAAACCGGATGTGGCTGGTCGCCATAGCCCAATGAAACAAAGCCTTTCTCTACAGGCCAGGGCAACTTGCCTTTATTTGCTTTAAAATTATTGGAGACGAGCTGCCCTTCAGCGGTCAATACTATTTTTGAAGAAGTCTCAATGGCCGCAGATTCTGCTTTGGCAGCTTCTTTTGAGATTGGCTTTGAACTTTTTGGCGCGGCCTTTCTATTGGCATCAGCGGTTTTCTTATTTGCCGCAGCAATTGCTGCACGCATTAACTTCTGGATCTGCTTATCAATATTTCTAGTTTCCTGTTCCTTTTTCTTGATTTCAGCAATAATTTGTTTTTTATCTTTCTTTATGGCTTTAGCCAACTCTTGTTGTACCTGTCGCTCTTTTTCTAAAGCCAGTCTTTCTTTTTCGTTTTCTTCAAGTAATTTCTGTTTTGCTGTTTTCTGAATCCCAATAATTTGATTGAAATTCTCCAGCTCTCTTGATTTTTCCTGAATTTCGATTCCTTGAGTTTTTCTGTAACTCGCGTATTGCTTCATATATTGCGCGCGCTTGTATGCTTGAAGAAAATTCTCCGATGAGAGTAAGAACATGGCACGACTTTGTTCTGAGCGGCTCTTATATGACTTTAATATCATATTAGCATAGTCTTCTTTCAAGAGCGCTAATTCTTTCTTGAGTCGATTAATATTCATCTGATTGATGTACATATCATTGCTCAATATCTTCGTTTGCTTTTCGGTTGTGCTAATCAATTTTTCTTTGAGCTTAATCTTCTCTGTTTGAATTTTCAATTGAGAACTAACCGTCTTTTCTTCTGACTGAACTTTCTGCAATTGCTCTTCCTTTTCCTTTATTTCTCGCAAGATTTCAGCTTTTCTTTGCTCTAGTTTTTCTTGTGGCGAAAGCTGACTCCAGGTCGTTACAGAAAACAATACGAAGAACAATACGAAAAAAAGTCTTATTGTGGTATTCAACATGAGCGCGTTAGTTTATAAAAATTTGTTCGTAGCCATCCGGCACTTGATAGGGAAAAGAAAGATCTTCATTGAAGGTAATCGAATTGTAATCGATTTTAATATTGGTTTTCCCTTTACTTTGAATGGCGTCAATAATAATATTAGTAGGCATTAGTATTTGATCAAAATCGGCATAATTGGGATATACGATTTGCAAAATGCGATCTTGCGACTTCTGCGTAATTTGTTGCTTTTTAATCAGATACTTCTCCGATTCAAAGAAATACTCTTTTGTGGTATTTACATCTGTGCTGTCTTTCAAAGAAAACATTTGATTGACAATATTTGCCGTATATTTTCCTTTGCTTAAATCATCTAAGGCTTCACCAACCAGCATGTTTTGAACTTTACTAAAATCAAGATCGCTTCCCAACCATCTACTCAATGATGTAAAGTCACCTACAAAAAAACTATTGTTGATTTTCTCATAATATCGTACTTCTGTCGGCGTAATCAGTGCTTTTGCCATAGTAATTCCGAGGACACGAACACTAATCAGAATGAGCTCGTCTTTCTTAATTTTAATCTCCGCATTGACTCTCTGGCTTTGTTTTTCATCTTCATAGTGAGCATTCGATTTGATATAGAGGGTAGAAAAATTTCTTTTGTTGCTATAATGGTTTGCCACTATTTGGTCTGAAGACACAATATTTTTTGCCTTTCCTTCAACCAAAACAGCTTTTGATTTGCAAGAAAACAATACTCCTACTATTAACAATAAAAAATACCTGTGCATTACTTCTTTCTTTTCATTAAATCATCTGCTTTCAAAAAATAGGACTCTTTCTTTTTCTGATCTCCTAATCCAGCCCATGCTTCGCCTAATTGAATATTGAAATTAATCTCCAAAGCGGCGTCATTCAGCACATACTCAATACCTGTCTCTAAAACGTCTTTAGCCTTCTTGAATTGCGATAATTGGTTATATGCCAATCCTGAGTAATAATAAAACTGTGGTTGTGATGGGTAAAGTTCCTGCAAATTATCGGATTTTTTGGCCAATGTGATAAAATCTCTCTTTTCTGTATAGGCTTGTAATAAAAGTAACTGCGTCTCTATATCCTCTGCATTGGTATTTAGATGGATCTCGTAAAACCTGATGGATTTATCCCAATTTGATTTACTGTGATAAAACTTCCCGATTTCCTTTGCCACTCTAACTTCTTTGTCTGAATCAAAAAAGGTAATTGCCTTTTCCAAATCCTTGTCAAATTCGGGTTTGTCTTTAGTAAAAATCAGAAACTCATTTAATATACGGTGTTTGATTTTTGAATCGACTTTTGTGCTTGCGAGAACCTTATTCATTGACTCAACAGCCTTAATTCCCTCATTGTTGTTGAGATGATGTTTAAACAAACTTACCTGTGCCCAATCGGAGGAAGGTATTTCCCTTTCCAGTTTTTTGGTTATTTCCAGTGCTTTATCTTCTTCGTTGTTCTCTGAATAAAGAAAAATCAGTGCAATGTAATTCGATTCGTCTTTCGGAAATTTTTTTATCTGCGCTATCAAATTCTCCTTTTCAGTATTTTGAAATTTAGTTTCTCGAAGTATTTGCGCTTTATATGTTTCTCGTTGGTCTGTTTTCCCAACAGTATCGTTGAGTTCATTGATTAACAACAACGCTTTGTCAAATTGTTGCGTATTCATATACAAGGCGACCAATTCTTCTTTATACTCTTTCTTAAACTGAATGAGTTTGCTCACTATCACAATGGCTTGCATGAAGTCTTTGGTCTCATAACAAACATCGTACATTCCGACCCAATACCACATGTTTTGCGCATTGATTTCTGTGGCTTTTTCAAAGGAATCGTATGCGTCCTTATATTTTTTCTGAGACAGGTAGTTCTTACCCATTTCGAAATAAACCACGTCATTGTTGGGTTGCATTTTCTTGCACTTCTCTAACGCTGTGATGGCTTTGTCATAGTTCTCAATTCCTTTTTGCAAGAGCGATTCATAAAACGCATTCTGAAATTCATCATTTGCCAAAGCAATATCATCCGGTTCAGTCTGAGCCGGAAGTGTTGATGAAAGCAAGAGTGTCAAAAAGAAACTAAAAAGCGTTTTGTTCATGTATTGCTATTCTAAAACAGAATAATCTCCGATGCTGACGCTTGTGAAATTACCATTAAAAGTGGCATGACTGCCGATCATGGCGTTGTCTAAATCTGCATTTTTAATATGAGAATTATTCTGGACTAAGCTATTTTTTATGGTGGAATCTGAAACGTGACAACCTTTTCCTAGAGACACATGAGGTCCGACGGTGGCGTTAATCAAAATAACATCCTCACCGATAAAACATGGAGGAATAATAGTGGAATGCTCGATGACAACTGAAGGATGAACCATTTTCTCTCCATCTTGATGCAAGAATTCCAACATTCTGGAATTGGTTTCTACCGTTACGTTTTTGTTTCCGCAATCCATCCATTCGTCTACTTTACCGGGCACGAATTTGAATCCTTTCACTTTCATGTTTTCTAAACCGTCTGTCAATTGATATTCTCCACCCTTTACAACATTATAATCTAGTAAATATTGTAATTCCGAACGTAAAGTTTCACCGGATTTGAAATAATAAATCCCAATGATTGCGAGGTCAGACACAAAGTCTTTTGGTTTTTCAACAAAATCAATAATTTGATTGTTTTCATTGAGTTGAACAACGCCAAACGCACTAGGGTCATCGACTTGCTTTACCCAAATCACACTATCTGCCGAGGTATCTAAGGTGAAGTCTGCTCTAAAAAGGGTATCAGCATAAGCAACCACAATTGGTCCGGTCATACTTTCTTTCGCACACATGATCGCATGTGCGGTTCCCAATGCTTCGTTTTGATAATAAATGGTTCCTTTCGAACCCAGTTTTTCAGCAATGGCAATCAAATCCTTCTCAACCTGAGTACCGAAATCTTTGTGAATGATAAAAGCAATTTCTTCTATGGCTTGATTAATAACGCCTGCAATATCCTCTACAAGACGATGCACGATTGGTTTTCCCGCAATCGGAATAAGTGGTTTTGGAACTGTTAATGTGTGTGGTCTTAATCTGGAACCACGCCCAGCCATAGGAACTATAATCTTCATAAGTCAAATTTAAAGTACCGCAAAGTTCGCAAAGTTTTCGGCAAAGTTAGAAATGTTTTTAGTTTGTTTTAAGATGGTTATTAACCATTTATTTCACACCGGTGCTCCCGAATCCGGCTGCTCCGCGAGGTGTTTCTGATAGCTCTGTCACTTCGATCCATTCTGCTCTTTCGTGTTTCGCGATTACCATTTGTGCCACTCGCTCACCATTTTGTATGGTAAACGAATCCTTTGATAGGTTGATTAGAATAACTCCAATTTCTCCGCGATAATCAGCATCGATAGTTCCGGGTGAATTTAGGACTGTAATTCCGCTTTTGGCTGCCAATCCGCTTCGGGGGCGAACTTGCGCTTCATAACCTACCGGTAATTCTATGAACAAACCGGTTTTGACAATGGTTCGTTCCAGCGGCTGCAAGATTATGGGCTCTGTGAGGTTTGCCCTGAGATCTACGCCAGCAGAGGCAATGGTTTCATAGTTTGGCAATGCGTGTTGCGATTGGTTGATGATTTTTATTTTCATACGTTTCTTCAATTTTTTACGAATGCCCTAGCCCCGATAGAAGCGGAAATCCTTTTTTGAAGACTTTTAGAGATGTAAGCTCTGAAAGGCTTTTAAAAAGATTGCAGCGAATAGCGGGATTAAGCTCCTAATTTGACTTCCGTTTCATAATTCGTGTTAATGTATCTTTTTCGTTGTGGTAAATGAAATACAAAAATAACAGCAGCAATCCAATACCGACATAATAATTTTCTCTGAAGAAATAGAACGACAAAATGGAAAGTAAGATGGATAATCCCAGATAGCCGCCGATTCGCTTCTTGTCGTACGGAATAGGATAGTACTTGTTGCCAAGAAAGTAAGAAATCAGCATCATACTCCCGTAAGCCAAAATAGTTGCTATGGCAGAGCCGTAATAACTAAGTGTTGGAATTAGTAAAAAGTTGACCACTAAAGTTATGATAGCGCCAATTATTGAAATATAGGCTCCGATGTATGTCTTATCGATAAGTTTATACCAGACGGATAAATTGGTGTATATACCAAGAAAAAAATTGGCTAAGATGATCAGCGGTACTACTTTCATAGCTTCCCAATACGAGGCATCGCGAATCATAATATACTTGAGCAAATCGGCAAAAACGATTACGAACAATAGGATAAACGAACCAAAAATCACAAAGTACTTGGTAATGGTCGCGTAGGTTTGAGTGGCATTTTCCTTTCCGGCATGGCTAAAGAAAAACGGTTCGATACCTAGAGTGTAAGCGGTTCTGAACAGCACCATAAATAGCCCGAGTTTGTAACACGCTGAATAAACCCCAACCTCAGCATCGGCAATATCTTCAGGCAATAGTTTTCCGAGTAAAATTTTGTCAAACTGCTCGTTGATTGCGAAGGCTATTCCGGCAACAAGTATTGGAAGACCGTATTTCATCATGCGCTTCCACAAATCTAAATCGAACTGCCACTTGATCCGGAGATAATCCGGAAAGAGCAACAAAAACGTGAGAAGACTCGCGACAATATTAGAGATGAATATATACCCAATTTGAAAGTTTTCAAAGAAGCAATTGGCGAGCAAACCTGATGGATTGGCCGCAGCAACTTTAGGTAAAGCGATAAGAAAAAACAGATTCAACAGTAGGTTGACTACCACATTTCCAATTTTGATTAGCGCATAATAGATCGGTCTTTGTTTGGCTCGAAGGTTTGAAAAGGGAATGATTACCAATGCATCAAACACCAATATCCAAATGGTATATTGTATATATTGCTGATCAATTCCTGTCCAATCGGCGAGATTGTGTCTGCATAACAGAGCTAACAACAGGAAAGCTAAGGTTGACCAAAATATCGAAACGGTAGTTGTTTCGATTACTTTTTTAGGGTCTGGCTCCTTATTGTAAAAACGAAAAAAAGCAGTTTCCATTCCATAGGCCAGAATGACATTGAAGAAAATCATCCAGGAAAAAATAATTGACACTTTTCCGTATTCTGCCTTGGGCAATAATTCTGTGTAAATGGGCACCAACAGAAAACTGAACATTCGCGGTAAGACTGTTGCCAGTCCGTATATTGCAGTTTGTTTGAATAGTTTCTTAAACAATCGTCGGTGCTTTTAGTTGAAGTTTAAACAAAAATAAGAATTAGTTTATCTCTTTACGTATTGGGTTGACTTGAATTCCTATCCCAAGCCACTCTCGTCAATAATTTTCAGAAAGTGAAACCCTTTGGGGCTGTATCCTTGGTTGTAATAAAAGCGATGTGCTTTAAAATTACCGGTAAATGCATCGAGTACAATCATTGTGCAATTTAATGCCCTTGCTTTTTGATCGAGGTAATCTGTCATTGCTTTACCGACTCCTTTTTCTCGATGATCCGGATGAACAATGAAGTTGTCAATCTCGATATATTTGCCGGACCACAACTTGATTCCTACCCAAAAGCCTGTTAGACCAACGCAAGTATTATCCTCAAAAACCGCCAATTGAGCATAATTGTGGGGAATCATTTGTTTCAAATGAGATTGGTACTTCTCCATACTCATGTTTGGGTATAAAGACTGAACCACGTTAAAATGTGATGTCATTTCCTCTACTGTATGAAGTTCTTTTAAAAGCAAGTAAGTTCTTTTTTCAATTGCAAAAATAGTCAAAAGATTACTTGTTAAAATGAAACTTGATATACTTCCAAATATATTTGTTTAAGAAATCATTTGCTCATGTTTGGAAAACACTTTCTGTCATTTTTTGTCTTAGTTCCTTTTGTTGCTTTTTCGCAACAATTTCCGCTGACTAAAAAGAACTCTACAACGATTACAAAACATGGTGTTGTTATTCAAGATGAATATTCTTGGTTAGAGAAAATGAAAGATCCTGCCGCAGTTAATTGGTCGAATGCTCAAAACGAAGCGATCAACTTGCATCGCGATCAAATACGAGACAAGTACAATATTGCCGGAAAAATCAAAGAGTACAACTCGTTTTCAAGCAATGGATTACCGGCTAAGAGAGGTGCGTACTTCTATGGCTTATATCGAATAAATAAAAACAAACCTAGTGTTTTATGCTACAAAAAGTCTCTCAACGAGCAAGCTGTCGAACTCGTTGATCCTTTCAAGGTTTTTGAGGATATCAATGCAGCTATTTTCTCTTATTATCCCTCTAAAAATTCGGCGAAGCTTGCTTACGAAATAAATACGGATGGCAGTGATCGGAAAGAAATTCGATTTGTTTCAATTTCTCCTCGGGTTTATTTAGATGATGTGTTGACTAATGTCAAGTTTTCTAACGTGTCTTGGCACAATGATTCGGGGGTTTTTTATAAACGAAATTCAAACGTGAATAACTTTGAAAGAGACTCGACTTTTCAAATTTTTTATCACAAGATGGGCACTGCACAAGCAGAAGACAAGCTTATTTTTGATGCCACAACACAAGAAAGCAATCTAGCATTTCGAACGATAGGAGACAAGCTGTTCATTGAAGAGGAGAATGCAAAAGAAACTGCAAGCAATTTTTACTATGCAAGTCTAAATTCAGAATCATTTACTTTAACCAAATTCCTTGAAAATGAGGCAACCGGTTTTAGATTTATTACTTACAGAAATGGTAGAGTCTATTATTCTTCTCGCGATTCTGATTGGGGAGAAATCAAGTCATTTGACATTCATAACAGAAACGATGACAAAACAGTCGTGCCACAATTATATAACAACTTACTCGTAGATGCTGATTTTTACGAAGACTACATTATATGCAAATATAAAACTGTCGGAAGTACGTATCTGATTGTTTATGATAGTGAAGGTGTTTTTCTAAAGCGTTTTGATGTTCCTCAAGGCATGAATTTCAATGTCAATTTTTTAAATGAGAAAACCAAGGAACTCTTTGTCACATTTTATTCGTACACCATTCCCTATCTCAATTATACCTTAAACATAGAAACTGGTAGATCTAATCCGTACTTTAACGACTTTCTCCCGCCGAAACCGACGCTTTTCCCCTTTAATCATTTTGTGACGATTACCACAACCTATAAGAGCAGGGATAACCAAGATGTTCCGATAACTATTGTCTACAAAAAAGGGTTGAATCTAGATGGAAATAATCCAACGCTGCTGAAAGCATACGGCGGATTCGGTTCGGTGAGTAGTCCTTCCTACGATACCGGTTTATTGTACTTTTTGGAAAAAGGTGGTGTATTCGCCTACGCAGAGATTCGCGGTGGCGGAGAAAAAGGCAGAAAGTGGCATAAGAACGGAATGGGATTAAAAAAGATCAATTGCTTTAATGATTTTATAGACGCAGCAACCTATTTGATCAATGAAAAGTACACTTGTCCGAATAAATTAGCTATCACCGGCGGCTCGCAGGGCGGATTATTGGTAGGTGTCGCGATGACTCAGCGACCTGATTTATTCAAAGTTGCTATTCCAAAAATGGGTGTTTTTGATATGATTCAATTTGATAAATATACCATCGGGAAATACCATTTTGATGAGTATGGTAATCCTGCTAATGAAGAGGAATTCAAAACGTTACTTTCATATTCGCCCTATCACAACATAAAAGAAGATGTGAATTATCCCACAACATTAATCATCACTTCCGACAACGATGACAGAGTTCCGCCTTTTCATTCATTCAAATTTGCAGGAAGGTTACAAAATAGAGAAGCGCAAAAGAATCCGATATATCTCAAAACGCTACAAAGTTCGGGGCATTATGGCAAAATTTCAACTTATCAGAGCAGCATTGAAGAAAAAGCTGAATTTTATGAATTCCTATTATATCACTTGAATGAATAAAAAAGTCGGGGCCAAACCCCGACTTTTCAATTTGAATACTATTCTTGTTATCCTTTCAAAGCTTCTGCTCCACCAACAATCTCTAGGATCTCGTTGGTAATAGCAGCTTGACGTGCTTTGTTGTATGTTAATTTTAATTGGTCTCGCAGTTCCGTGGCGTTGTCGGTTGCTTTGTGCATTGCGGTCATTCTGGCGCCATGCTCTGCGGCAAACGAATCTCGAATTGCTTTATACAATTGCGTTTTCAATGATTTTGGAATCAATGTCAATACAATTTCTTCTTTTGATGGTTCAAAAATATAGTCTCCACTAGCTGCAACCTGTTCTGATTCGATAGGAGCTAATGGCAAGAACTGCTCTGTTTTGATAATTTGAGTTGCTGCATTTTTGAATTGATTGTAAACCAATTCAACTCTATCGTATTCTCCGGCAACAAATTTAGCCATGATGTTCTCCGCAATGACCGCTGCATTATCAAAAGACAACTGATCGAAGATTGCACTTTGATTATCGGCTATCGTATTGGTTTTTTTGAGAATGTCGTTTCCTTTCTTACCAATTGCAAAAACATCAACTTGTTTTCCGGCGTAGAATTCGGCTCTACTTTTTACTTCTTTAATAATATTTGAATTAAAAGCGCCACACAATCCTCTGTTAGAAGTGATCGCAACGATCAAAACCTTTTTGATTTCTCTTTGCTTTGTAAACTCGCCTCCTGTATCGCCGTCTAAAGTTGCTGACAAATTTTGCAATAACTCCGTCAATTTTTCAGCATACGGACGCATTGCAGTAATAGCGTCTTGAGCTTTCTTTAGTTTGGCAGCAGAAACCATTTTCATCGCCGATGTGATTTGCATCGTTGATGAAACGGAGGTAATTCTATTACGGATTTCCTTTAAGTTTGCCATGTTTTATTATTTTGAATAGTGAATTTTGAACTATAAATTTTGGCTGGTTTACCATTATTTATAATTCAAAATTCAAAATAACATTTAGTTGTATTTAGCTGAAATCTCTTTAGCTGCTTTTTCAATTACATCGGTGATAGTGTCATCCAATTTCCCTGCTTTCAAAGCATCTAAGGTATCTCTATGCTTGTTATTCATATACTCCAAGAAATCTTTCTCGAACTCTTTTACCTTATTTACCGGTACGTTTTTAAGCAAATTTTTGGAACCTGCATAGATAATGGCCACCTGATTTTCTACGGTAAACGGACTGTTTAATCCTTGCTTCAAGATTTCCACATTTCGCTTTCCTTTTTCGATTACATTTAATGTAACTGCGTCAAGGTCGGAACCAAACTTAGCAAACGCTTCTAATTCACGGAATTGCGCTTGGTCAAGTTTCAGGGTACCGGCAACCTTCTTCATCGATTTGATTTGAGCATTACCTCCAACACGAGAAACCGAAATACCTACGTTGATTGCAGGTCGAACTCCGGAGTTAAACAAATCTCCATCAAGGAAAATCTGTCCGTCTGTAATCGAAATTACGTTTGTTGGAATATACGCCGAAACGTCACCCGCTTGTGTTTCAATAATTGGTAAAGCCGTCAATGAACCTCCACCTTTTACGATTCCCTTAAGAGAATCCGGTAAATCATTCATGTTCTTAGCAATAGCATCATTAGCGATTACTTTACAAGCTCTCTCTAACAAACGTGAGTGTAAGTAGAATACGTCTCCAGGATAAGCTTCACGTCCGGGTGGTCTTCTTAACAAAAGAGAAACCTCACGATAAGCAACGGCTTGTTTTGATAAGTCATCATATACGATCAATGCTGGTCGACCCGAGTCTCTGAAATATTCACCAATCGCAGCACCTGCAAAAGGAGCATATACTTGCATCGGCGCAGGATCTGAAGCATTTGCAGCAACGATAATGGTGTAGGCCATAGCGCCTCTCTCTTCTAACATTTTTGCAATTCCCGCAACTGTAGACGCTTTTTGTCCGATTGCAACATATATACAAAATACTGGTTTACCAGCATCATAAAACTCTTTCTGGTTCAAGATTGTGTCGAGACAAACTGTAGATTTTCCGGTTTGACGGTCTCCAATTACCAACTCACGTTGTCCACGACCTACAGGAATCATAGCATCTACTGCCTTTACTCCGGTTTGTAATGGTTCTGTTACCGGCTGACGGAAGATAACTCCGGGCGCTTTTCTTTCTAAAGGCATTTCGAATAGTTCGCCGCCGATTGGTCCTTTTCCATCGATTGGGAAACCGAGAGTGTTTACTACTCGACCAACCATTTCTTCACCAACTTTCAAGGAAGCGATTCGTTGTGTTCTTTTGGCAATTGAACCTTCTTTAATTCCAGTAGAAGCTCCAAGAAGTACTACTCCCACATTATCTTCTTCCAAATTCAAAACGATTCCTTCCAAACCATTTTCAAATTGAACCAACTCCCCGTATTGTGCATTTGACAACCCGTAAACACGAGCAATACCATCACCTACTTGGAGAACCGTTCCTACTTCTTCTAAAGTAGCACCAGATTCAAATCCTTCTACTTGCTTTTTTAAAATTGCTGAAATCTCAGCTGGTTTAATTTCCGCCATAATACTATTTAAATAACTAGTTACTCAATTCTCTTTTTAAAACTTGCAATCTGTTTGCGATAGAGGCATTATATTGCTGATCGCCTATTCTTAATATAAACCCGCCAATAATAGTGGGGTCAATGTTGTTTTCTATCGTAATTTTCTTGCTCGAAAAAGTAGCCACTTTAGCCATGACTTTTGCTTCAAGCGCAGCATCCATTGGAATCGCAGTGGTTACTTTCGCTACCTCAACTCCTATTTGCTCATCATACAAATGATTGTATTCCAAAGCTATTTCAACCAATATTTCAAATCGCTTGTTTTCAAACAACAGACGAAATAAATTCTTAGTTACCTTGTTGGTCATTGCAAATACTTCCAATAGCGCCTTCTCTTTTACTTCGACAGAAGTAGTTGGACTCTGAATAAAAGTACTTAGCTCCAAATTGTCTTTTATCGTCGCAGCGATTAAAGTCATATCGGTATTGACTGTTTCGGCAACACCTTTCTCAGTAGCGATCTCCAGGATAGCTTTCGCGTAACGAACTGCTGATCTTGTACTCATCTTAGTTTAGTTTAGCGTCGCCTAACATTTTCTCAACCAATTTAACTTGGGCTTCTTTGTTAGACAGTTCGTCTTTTAACAACTTCTCTGCAATTTCTAAAGACAAAGTTGAAACTTGTGCCTTTAACTCCGCCATCGCAGCATTCTTTTCAGTTTCTATGGCCGCTTTTGCCTGCTCAATCATTTTTTGACCCGCAATTTGAGATTCATGCTTTGAATCAGCAATCATCTTTTCTTTCAATTCTCTAGCTTCTTTCAAAATGCTATCACGCTCCATTCTTGCTTCCTGGAGAATTCTATTGTTATCTGCTTGCAGATTTTGCATTTCTTTTTTAGCGTTCTCGGCAGACTGTAGCGCATTTTTGATGCCTTCTTCTCTCTCATTTACAGCATCAAGAATAGGCTTCCAAGCGAATTTTTTCAATAAGAAAATCAGACCGACAAAGATTAATGTTTGCCAAAAAAACAAACCGAATGAAAAATCATTTATTAACTTTTCCATAAATACTATTTATTTTGATTTGATCAATTCAATTTTAAAACAAAAGCTGCAACCAACCGTTACAGCTTTTTGTCTTTTGTATTATACTGCAAACAAAGCAGCAAATCCAATACCTTCAATAAGAGCGGCAGCGATAAGCATAGCTGTTTGGATTTTACCAGTAGCATCTGGCTGACGAGCGATAGCGTCCATTGCTGAACCACCGATTCTTCCGATACCAATTCCAGCTCCAATTACTACTAATCCTGCTCCAATGATTTTAGGAATTTCCATAAAAATATGTATTAAAATTAAACATTCTCTTTCGTGTATCGGGCCTTTGGCAAAATGCTTTACTTCCTGCCCAATACTATTGATTTGTGTATTAGTGGTGTGCTTCGTCGTGATGATGCTCTTCTACTGCTGAACCAAAATATAAAGCAGAAAGCATGGTGAAAATATAGGCTTGTAATAGGGCTACTAATATTTCGATCATTGAAATCGCAAACGACAACAAAAACGACAAACTGCTTCCCAACCAACTTTTGAAAATAAACATTAACCCAATTAAGCTCATCAAAACGATGTGTCCTGCAAAAATGTTTGCGTATAGACGAATCATGAGTGAAAAAGGCTTGATGATTACTCCTAACAATTCAATTGGTGCAAGGATAAACTTCATCGGTGTTGGAACTCCCGGCATCCAAAAAATATGACCCCAGTAATTTTTATTGGCTGTTAAATTAGTAATCAAAAATGTAATTATCGCTAATCCGAACGTCGCCGCAATATTTCCTGTAACATTAATCCCAAGCGGTGTCAAACCGAAAATATTTAAAAACCACACAAAGAAAAATATGGTCAGCAAATAGCTCATGTATTTCTTGTAATGTTTTTCCCCAATATTAGGTATGGCAATTTCATCGCGCACGTACAATACAATAGGCTCAAAAAATCTTCCAGCTCCAGCTGAAATTCCGCCATTTCTCGCATAGGATTTAGCCAATCCCGTGAATAGTATAAACATTAAAAACGCCACAACCATTATAGTCAAAACACCTTTGGTTATAGACAAATCGATTGGCTTTGCATTGGTCGGGTGGTGCTCATCTCCGGTTAATGTTCCAGAAGCATCGGTTTTATAAATTTTCTCATGATGCAAAACATAATGATTTCCATTTGATTCTGCAACGGCATGGCCATGCTCAAATTTTGCGGAAGAAAAAATTTGCACACCATTATCCCACAAAATAATGGGTAAAGGAAAACCATAATGGGCTCCGGTTTCTTCGTCAGCAAAAATTGAAAAATCATGAGCATCTAAAACGTGATGATTGATAAACGCTCTAATTTCAGACTTTAAATCGGCAGGCTCAGCGTGGGCAGCGTGTGCTGATTTGCTATGACTTTCTTCAGTATTTTCTTGAGATGTTGCGGTTGGGATTGAATCGTTTGTAGGATTAGAAAACCCAATCAGAGGAAGACATGCGACAAAAATTGCTATTACGAAATGAAGCGGTTTATTTGAAAACACCATAGCGGATTAATTATCTTAGTTTTATAGTTTCTAAAATTTGGCGCAAAGGTACATTTTAAATTAATATCTCAAGGCCATAAGAAATATTTTTTTAGTGAAATTGAAGATTTAGAACCCTTTTATTGTTTATTGTTCAATATCCTCGCTGTTACTACGGTTTCTATTGTTAAAAATAGCGCAAAAACAGCAAAGAAATTGATTTTCTGAAAGCGCATATTTTGATTTTCAGTGCCTAGTAGCGGGAGCAAGAAAAAATAAGCAACTACCATTTTCAACACTGTCAATAACAAAAAAGAATAGCCAACATAGTCAATGTTTTTTTGCTTGACAAGAATAAGACTGAAAACAATGATAAGTGAACAGGTACAGAAGAAAGAGTATAATTCAGGCAATGAGTAATAAAGCTGTTCGCATTGGTTTGGGCTAAAGCAATTACTAAAACAAGCTTGATGAAGAAAAAACATGAATACGGAAAACAGCAGTACTTCTAATAGTGGTTTCCATTTTTTAAAGTCCATTAAGCCTATGATTTATTAATATCTTTGAGTTGTCTGTTGATGTTATAAAAAGCTATCGCAATTCCTACTAGCGTGAGGACCTTTACAAAAAGATTATGCGGGTTTTGATAACGAAGATCCAGCCATTTTCCAAAATAAGAGAAAGCGAAGACAATAATGCCCATTTGGATTGGGATATTGATCAAAGCGAGCCATTTGTTATTATTCCGCTTGTTCTGATTTTGGTTGTTCGTCATTTGCAGTTGCTTTGGAAGCGGTTTTCATCACACAAGTGGCACTAAATTCTGCTCCCGGTTCAACAGACAGTTTGCCACAGATTACCTCACCATGGATACTTGCCTTTGATTTGATATTTAGTATTTCTAAAACCTGTATTTTTCCTTCAAACTTACCTTCGATGTCTGCATTTCGACAACTAATATCACCTTTCACACTGCCTGTCGGTCCGATAACAATCTTTCCTTCTGATTGGAAATTTCCAACTAAACTACCGTCCAACCTGAAATCGGCATGAGAGAGCACATTTCCTTTGATAACAGTTCCCTCAACAATTCTGTTGGTTTTTCCCAACAAGTCGGTGTACGATTTTGGCTTTTTCTCGAACATGGCTTAGTTCTTTACGTCCTTCACTTCTTTCTTTTGGGGCATAAATCCTGGAGTTGAAGGCATTCCCGGAGGCAGTTGGTTAAATTGTGATTCTTTGTCCGTTCCCATTTCTTCTCTTACCGGCTCCGTTCTTTCCTTTGGAGCATTATTCTCCCGTGGCACACTCGGCTTAGCTTTAGGAGTATATGCTTTTGGCGGCAATGGATCAGATGGCGGTGTTGTTAAGTATTCTTCAAAGTTCTTTTTCATTTGAACGATTTTATAGTTTTCATTCGAAATGATGTAGGCAGTTTCTTTCACCTTATACTCTTTGAATTCTTTCAAAATAGAAGCTATTCCTTTGGCGTATTCTAAATCCTTTAATCCGTGAATTACGATAAAATTCTCATCCATCGTATAGATATCGTATGACAACGATAACTTGTCAAGACTTCGTTCGCTAATGAACTTGGTTATTTTGGCTTGCAAATCTTTCGTGCTCTTATCTTCCGGATTATTTGACTTATATAAAATCTTCCAACTGAGTGGCTTCACTTCGTAAAATTTCAAACTCTCCATAGCAGGAACATTGGTTTTGAGAAGCTGTTCTGCAAATTTGCCTTCTTCACTGTTGGGATAATTTAGTGCTACGAAGTTGAGCGTTTTCTTATATTCACCCAATCCTTTTAGTCTTCCCAAATTATTAGCCTTCAGCAACTCAAACTTTGGCACAATTTCCTCTCCGGTATATTGATCAATGGCAATAGTAAGATTGGTCAATGAGCCTTTGATATCACCGGAGTTGTACTGTTTCAAAATCTTATCGTAATTGGCTTCAGGCGTATCGGTCAGCAAATTCCCTGCTCCTGAAGTGTTTCCGAGAATCTGTGCATAACGCGAATCCGGAAACTCAGCGATGATTCGATTCTTCATTGCTAGAGCTTTTTCCTTATCCGACATGTCATATAATTTGTACAAATTATACATAGTTGGCAAAATCAATCTTTCTTCCGGTTTGTTGGTCAATAGTGTTTCCAGCTTTGATATCGCCAATTTATATTCCTTGAACTTCTCCTTATATATGACTCCTAATTGGTAGTATGCAAAATTGCGCTCTTTACCAATACTGTCAATCACCTTCTGAGCGGTTGGCAATTGTTTAATGTAGAAATCAGCAGTGTACTTCTCGTTTTCTTTGTCTTTCTTTTCTTTCTCTAATTTTTCTTTCTCCTCCTTATCCTCAGGGCTCTCATCGTCTTCGCTTTCCTTGATCAAAGACTTGTTTTGAGAAATTCTCCAATTCTCCGTATAAGGTCGATCACCCCATTTTTTCTTAAACTCAATCTTTCCTTTATTTACAGTTGTTGGGTTATAAAAGTAAAAGTTACTGTTACCTGCAGAAGCTGTTACAGCGGGTTCCTTTGCTGAAGGTTTCGGAGGTCTCTCCGCCTGAGAATCTTTGTCTTTATTAACATCTCTTCCGTTTTTGTCGACACCGCCACTGCCTTTTTCAGGTGATTCTCCATTTTCCAGGGCAATTTTCTCTTGCAACAATCTCTTTTCGTCTGCTTTCTTCAGTTTATTTATATACGCATCATAATACGCGATTTTCCCTGCTTCATCCATTGCACAAACTCTGAGAATACTATCGTTTCGAGAAGCAATTCCTTCGTATTTGATGACGTCAACCAAGTTTTCTCGCTTCTTCTGAATGAAACGATGCTCTCTTGTTCTTGGTTCCAATTGAACTAATGTGCTGTCATAATATTTCCCGGCCACTACATATTTGGCGTTTTTGAAATAGAGGTCTGCGAGATTTCTGTAGTTTGAAGCGACCAAATATTTGTCGACCACCTTGCTACTAAGAGATGCATTGTAGTATTTCTTCGCCAATGAATCATTCTTGTTTTTGTCATAAAACAAAGCCATTTCATGATTCAAGAAATTGAGATACGGTCTGTTTTCACGATCTTTCATCAAATTTCTATATTTCGTAAGAAATGCCAATGTGTCTCCGTTTTCAAAGTTATTCAGTCCAGCTTGCTTGATGTGAGCGTGAATAATATACTGTCTGGCGGCTCTCCTTTTCATTTCAATAATAGACTGATAAGCCACAAAAGCACTGTCTTTTTGTCCTTGCTCTTCAAACAATTGCCCGAGTATAAATCGATAACGCGCCTTTTCCTCTTTCGACTTGGTGTAGTCTCTCGCCAATTTTATCTTTGCCAATGCACTGTCTTTCTCTCCTAAATTCAAGAAAGCTTGCGCTAGTGTCGCATTTGCATCTGCATAAATTTGATCTTTATACTTGATTTCCTGTAGTAACTTGCCTAAATTCTCAACTGCTATAGCGTCATTTTCCAACCTCATATTGGTCTTTTCGCGCCATATTTTAGCTTCATTAATTTTGTTGCTATTTGCATGTTTGTATAAGATGTAGTTGAATGCTTCCAAGGCAGGAACGAATCTCTGGTCATAATAGCGTGATTTCCCTAGCAGCAAATGAGCCTCGTCCATTTGATAGTTTTTCTCTTGACCTCCAATATTCATGGAGTGCTTCTGAATTGCTTTTGTCGCTTTTGTTTCAGCCCGCTCAAAATTAGGATTGGGTTTGGCGTCCCCGGGCAGCAGATTGTCTTTGCGAACCTGCATTCGTTCAATTGGTATTACTTGCCAAAAATTATCCTGATACTGAGTTTTCAATTCAAGAATCCCTTTGTCTAAGGCTAAATTACCATTGTATAGGATGTTGTCTTTGGTGCTAAGTGCGTGTGAATTTCGCGACAAAAAAGTGTTTTTTTTCACGGAACAAGCCACCAAAAAAAGAAAGAATCCAACTATATAGAGATACTTGTGTAAGGTAGATTTCAATGCAAAAAGGTTTTTCTTAAAACTTTAAAAAGTCGGTTTTAGTATTTGACTGGTAAAAATACGTTTCTTTTTGATATAGCGAAAAATATCGCTGAAAAGTTTAGCTTCCGAATAGGATTGGTCTTCTCTAATCCAACTTCGAAAATAAATTGCCTGCAGCAACATCAAATTCTTATCGCTTTCCTATTTTTGCAAAAAAAATTGATATGTCCTCATTTTACAAATTAAGCATCAGAGAAGTTCGCCGCGAGACCAAAGAATCTGTTTCTATTTTGTTTAATATTCCCATTGAATTTAAAGATTTTTATCGATACAAAGCCGGACAATATGTCAACTTAAAATTGACATTGGACGGTCAAGAAATTCGGCGCGCGTATTCGCTATGTTCAGCTCCTGAAAACGATGAATTTAGAATTGCTATTAAGGCTGTGAAAAACGGTACTTTTTCTGCTTTTGCCAACGAAAAACTGAAAGTCGGTGATATATTAGAAGTTGGCACTCCTGAAGGTAAATTTACTTTCGAACCGGACTCTGATAGGCAAAGAAATTATTTGGCATTTGCTGCCGGGAGCGGAATTACTCCAATTCTATCGATCATGCAAAGTGTGCTGCATAGCGAACCAAAAAGCACCTTTGTTCTGGTTTATGGAAACAAAACACCTGAAGACACTATTTTTCATCAACTTATACATGATTTACAGTTGAAATATGTAGGGCGTTTCTTTGTTCATTATGTATATAGCAAAGTCAACGTAGAAGGAGAGCTATTTGGAAGAATCGATAAATCTGTGGTGAATTTTGTTTTAAACAACAAACACAAAGAACTCGATTTTGAAAAATTCTATTTATGCGGACCTGAAGACATGATTAATAAGGTTTCGAATGTCCTTAAAGAAAGAAACATAAAAGAATCGGCAATAAAATTCGAACTGTTTTCGACGACATCAACAGATTCAAAAGCGGACAAGTCGCTAGAAGGCCATTCGAAGGTGAGTGTTTTGGTAGATGGTGACGAAACTACTTTCGAAATGTCTCAAAAACAAACTATTTTAGAGGCAGCGCTCAAACATGGTATTGACGCACCATATTCTTGCCAGGGTGGAATTTGTAGCAGTTGTATTGCCAGAATTAAATCGGGTAGTGCAGTAATGAAGAAAAACACCATTTTAACCGATAGCGAAATCGAAGAAGGTCTCGTGTTGACTTGTCAAGCACAGCCGACCTCCGAGCAGATTTCTATCGATTATGATGATGTGTAAATACCTGTCCGAATCTTTCAGCACAAGAGAAATTATAGCTTCTCGCGCCAACCAAAGTACATCGGAAATATTCGGGCCAGATTTATAGGTGTAGCATTTCGGTCACTTTTTTCACCACGCACGTTACGCTGATTGTTCGCATGGCGTCTTCGTAACCTTCGACTTTTCTGTTGCCATACACTGAGGTTGGCAAGAATGGAAATTTTTCGCGATCTGAAGTAATACAATAATCAAGAGGTTGTTTAAATGGCGCAAACCCGGCGGTAGGGTGTGTTGCTCCCCAAAGTGTTACCGTTTTAACTCCATAAATTGCAGATAGGTGTGCATTGCCGGAATCCATTGATAGCATAAGTTGCAGCTTTCCAATCAGTTGGAGTTCTTGCGCAAAAGTCAACTGACCTGCAACGACAAAAGCATTTTCAATATTCTCACTCAAAGTCTGCAGTGATTTTACTTCAGCACGACTTCCGAAAAAAAGCAATCTTACACTCGTGTTTTTGGAAAGTTCTTGAACCACTTGCCGCATGAGATCGAGCGGATAAACTTTCGAATCGTATTGAGCAAAAGGAGCAATGCCAATAAGTATTTTATCTTTTGAACCAATAATCTTAAGAACATTCTCTTCCACTTTTTGCAACGGTTCAGGCTTATATTGTGCCAGATCAATTGGAAAACCGAGCTTCGAGAAGACCGCAACATGCCTTTCAAAAACTGTAGGCAATGGAATTAGAATTTTGTTTTCGAGTCGGGTCAATTTTTTCTTCGCCGCCCGTCCTTTATCAGTGTACGCTACTTTGTATCCGCTCAGAAGAAGTAACGAACGTACGATTTTAGATCGCAAGACATTGTGCAAATCTGCAAAAGCATCTATTTTCATGCGCTTCAAATCTGAAAACAAACGCAACAAACCAAGGAAACCTTTATGTTTGCTATCGTCTTGAAAAGGAAAAAAAATCAAATTTGGGATTTCCTCAAAGAGTGGTCGAAAGAATGGTCGGGAAACAACTGTTATTTTTAAGTTTGGGTGCTGTTGCGACAGTGCTTTCACAATGGGAACTATCATGGCGACATCTCCCATCGCCGAAAGTCTCATCACGGCAATATGTTGTGGTTTATCTGGCAAGTTGTACTGAAATATAAATTCCTAGCCCTGATAGTAGTGAAAATCCTTTTTTGTTTTTACGAAAAGCCCTTCGACTGTACTTCGTCTCCACTCAGAATAAACTGCTTGGAGTGACAATAAAACAAAAAAGATTGCAACGGATAGCAGGTTCTCGGCTCCTAAAATTACTTTTTATGCTGATACAACACTGGATTCAAATCGTCATCGTTGTACATTTTCATTTGTTTGTAGACCTTCATAAATTTGTCGCCATTTTCGATATCTGCAATCAAATCATCGATGGCGGTAGACAAATCCGTTCTTTGTTCCAATAGCACGTTTAATTTAGCTTGACACTTGCTTTTATGGTCTTGGGAAGCATCTGTTCGTAAGACTTCTTCGTTCATGTGATAGATTTTTAATGCCAAAATCGACAATCTATCGAATGCCCAGGCGGGACTTTCGGAATTGATTTTTGCGGTCGGTTTTACCTTTACGTGCTGGTATTTTTGTAAAAAATAACTGTCGATGTATTCGACCATATCGGTACGTTCTTGATTGGAAGCGTCGATTTTTCTTTTTAAAATTAAGGCCGCCGACGGATCGATTTGCGGATCGCGGATAATATCTTCGTAGTGCCACTGCACCGTGTCAATCCAATTTTTATGATAGAGCAAATGTTCGAATTGATCTTTGGGATAAGGATTGTTAATAGGCTGATCTACGCTATCAAATTGGTGATAATCTTGGATGCTTCTCTCGAAAACAGCATAGGCAAGTTTAGAAAACATATCTTTGAATTTTAAAAGGCAAAGATACTTTTTATACTTTTACGAAGGAAAAAAAGTTGCCCGAGTAAATGTGCGTTCGCATCCCTGAGTTTTTTTAGGAGCCGGGAACCTGCTATTCGCTATATCTTTTGCGAGATTGCTTCGTTCCTCGCAATGACTCACAAAAGGATATATGCTGCTATCAGGGCTAGGCCACATGCTGCGAAAACGAACAGAGAAACTCAGCTAGTCCACAAATCATTAACGCAAACAACATGCAAATCCATTATTTATCTGAGCAAGACAGTATTCTGAATCATTTTTTAGGTCAAATACGCAATGTAAACGTGCAACATGACAGCATGCGATTTAGAAGAAATATTGAGCGAATCGGAGAGGTAATGGCCTACGAGCTCAGTAAAGATTTGAATTACAGAAACATTGAAATCCAAACGCCGCTGGGAATCAAAAAAACGACTGAAATAGCGGAGCCACTGGTTTTGTGTTCGATTCTTCGCGCCGGTCTTCCGTTGCATTTGGGTTTTTTGAACTACTTTGATAGTGCAGAAAACGGCTTTGTTTCTGCTTATCGCCATCATGCAGGCGGCGGAGACCATTTCGACATTAAAGTAGAATATCAAGCGGTTCCAAACTTACACGACAAAACCTTATTGCTCATTGATCCGATGCTCGCGACCGGACAATCAATGGTGGCAGTCTACAACAAACTGATGGAAAAAGGAGTGTCAAAAGAAGTGCATATTGCCGTAGTAATTGCTGCGCCCGAAGGCGTCGCTTACCTCGAAAAACACTTGCCTGAGAATTGTCATTTGTGGGTTGCTACTTTAGACGAGTCCTTAAATGCGAAAAACTACATTGTTCCCGGACTTGGTGATGCCGGTGATTTGGCTTACGGAAATAAGCTATGATTGTGTGATGAAGGAAAACAATGCGGCCGACAATAATATCCAAAGCACTACTTCTCTCTTCCAATAGGCTTGGGCTGTCTCAAAATAAGTAGTCGTAATCATGGCGAGTGGCGCAAATGTATAGACCAGCAAATCGTTCGATTTGTTTGGTGAAACTGCAAAAACAACACTTCCGATAACCAAAGCGCTGATCACTTTTTTGTAGGTTGGATGCAGAATTAATGGTCGATTAGATAATGTGAGCAGCAATACAACCAGAAAAAACAATCCGATGGTAGCGTATATTGAAAAAGCTATATTTTGATAATTGTTCACGAAATAATGAAGTCGCAAGTCGATTACCGAGTTTGCCAATAGACTTTCGATCCACTGTTTATTCAAAAAAATAGCGCTCCCCACAAATAGTATTGCGATTGTAAAAAAAGCTAAAATGGGTAGGAACCAATTGCGATAATCTCTTGCCACATGAAAGAGAATGGCAACAAAAATTAATGCAATATAAAGGATGCTCCAAAAGTGAAAAAGACAAGCGATAAATACCCAAAGAGAAGCATCAAAAATTTTTTCCTTCGAAGCTTTCAGTGACTTTAGGGAAATAATTCTTCGCATGGCCAACAAGACAAAGAAGTTGGAGAGCAACAAAGGCGTGTTGTTGAGAATTCCCGGAAAAAACATCAGAAAAAGAAGAAAGAAAAAAACGCCATACGCACTGTCTTTACTTAAGCCATTCTTCTTTAAAATGAAATTTGTCAAAAAGAACGAAGCAAAAAGAACAACCAACAAGACGCATTTTAGGATGATATCATAAAGTGAATTGTCAGCAGTTGCGTGTTTGAGTTGGTAGTAAAAAAACAAGAAAAGCAATCCTAGAATGATAGCCGTGTAATTGATTGGAGTAGATTTTCTAAAAAAACTTGTAATCATTAGGATATTTTATACTTTTGTGTCTGTAAATATACTACTAACATTATCTATTATGAAAGCATTTTTTGAAGGAATACAATGGTTATTTGAAAACGTTTTCTTCTGGCCTTTAGATCAATTACGAGCGTTTGAACTTAGCAATTGGTTCGGAGCAAATATCATCAACTGGATTTTCTTTGCAATCTGTAGTTATGCGACTTGGTATTGGTGCAAGCAATTAGTTGCGCACAAAAATAGCGGTGAAGATTTTCAAGATACAACGGCGCATTCGTTCTTAAACAAGTAAGTCGAATCCGATATCTTTTCTATAGTACATCGTATCAAAATGTAGTTTATCTATATTTTGATACGATTTTTTTACGGCCTCTTGGAAGCTATTACCAAAAGAAGTTACTGCCAAAACTCTTCCTCCATTGGAGACAACCTTTCCATCATGTGTTTTCGTTCCCGCATGAAAAACAATAGAATCTGTCACATTTTCCAGTCCGTGTATCTCCTTCCCGTTTTCATACTGCTCCGGATAACCTCCCGACACCACCATAACTGTTGTGGCTGCTCTTTCATCTATCTCTAAATTGACCTCATGAAGTTTTCCTTTGGCAACTGCATCAAATAGATCTACCAAATCGCTTTTCAATCTCGGAATCACTACTTCAGTTTCCGGATCTCCCATTCGAACATTATACTCGATTACCATGGGTTCACCTTTTACTTTTATGAGTCCGATAAAAATAAATCCTTTATAAGAAATGCCTTCTGCTTTCAGCCCATTAATCGTAGGCAGAACAATCCGCTGTTCAATCTTGTCCATAAAAACCGCGTCAGCAAAAGGAACCGGTGAAACGGCTCCCATACCACCTGTGTTTAGACCAGTGTCGCCTTCTCCTATTCGTTTATAGTCTTTGGCTGTCGGCAATATTTTGTAGTTTTCCCCATCAGTCAGAACAAAACAACTCATTTCGATGCCGTCCAAAAATTCCTCTATCACTACTTTCGAACTAGCTTGTCCAAATTTTTCATCGATCAGCATATTCCGCAATTCGCTTTTGGCTTCCTCTAGGTCTTCAATAATAAGGACACCTTTTCCTGCTGCTAATCCATCAGCTTTGAGAACATATGGCGGCGACAAAGATTCTAAAAACTGGCATCCGTCTTCTACAGACTCTTTAGTAAAGCTATCATAGGCTGCGGTTGGAATTTGATATTTGACCATAAATTTCTTCGCAAATTCTTTACTGCCTTCCAATTGGGCTCCTGCTTTCGACGGACCAATTACGGGGATGGTTTTCAAGTCAGATTCGTTTTGAAAATAGTCATAAATACCTGCTACTAAGGGATCTTCTGGACCTACAACTACCAATTCGACCTTTTCATGCAAGACAAGTTTTTTAATGGCTTCAAAATCTGTGGGCTTGACCTCAACATTGATGGCGATACGACCAGTTCCTGCATTTCCTGGAGCAACAAGCAATTTTGTACATTGTGGTGATTGTAGTATCTTCCAAGCCAAAGCGTGCTCTCTTCCGCCAGATCCTAACAGTAAAATAGTCATGTGTATGTAGTTTAGTTGTGTTCGGCAAAAATACTTGCTTTTGCAGCTAATTGATAATAAAATTTCAAAAAAAACAAGCTTCTTATCTTGTAGTAGAAACGAAACATTATTTTTGAGGAAAATTAGAATTATTGTGTTGAATCTGTTTGATCTTGCGTTACAGCTAAATG
>CANHBE010000005.1 GCA_947458575.1 Flavobacteriaceae bacterium
AAAATATCCGATAAGATTAATGTTTTCTTCTTGTATTGCTTTTGGCTTTCCAAAAAATCTAAAGCGATTTTAAGCGACTGAAAATCGGAACTGTAACTATCGTCAATAAGGGTCGTATTGTTGATGCCATTCTTCAGCTTTAATCTCATTTCAACCGGGTAGAGCAAAGCAACGCGGCTTTCAATAATTTCGTGTTTATAGCCAAAGTAAAGCATCGTCATAATACACTGAATTGCATTTTCTATGGCTGCATCGTCATGAAAAGGAATCTTAATTTCGAAGCTAATCGGAGCGTGACGAATCTTTAAAACCGTTTTATCAAGAACATATTTTTTGGTAATGAAAACATCTGAATTTTCATCCTTAAAACTCCAAGAAAAAGTTTTCAGTTTTGGATTAATAAATGCATCGATAGATTTGTTCTTGTTGTAAATCAAAACTTTCACTCGTTGGAAAAGCTTTAATTTTTCTTTCATTTTTTGACCGATATTATCAAACCCTTCATCGTGAGCGGAACCAATGTTGGTGAGTATTCCGATGGTTGGTTTGAGAATTCTCTCTAGTTTTTCCATTTCATTTATGGTGGAGATTCCAGCCTCAAAAATGCCTAAATTATGTTTTTCATTAATTGCAATTACAGATAGCGGAACCCCAACTTGTGAATTATAGCTTTTTGGACTCCTTATGATATTAAAATCAGGCGCCAAAAGAAAGTTCAACCACTCTTTTACAATTGTTTTTCCATTGCTTCCGGTAATTCCGATTATTGGAAAATCAAAAAGACTTCGATGATACGTGGCGAAATCCTGCAGTGCATCAAGTGTGTTTGCGACAACTAAAAAATTGGCTCGTTCAGCGACTGATTCAGGGATGTGCGTAACAACAAAATTTCGGACACCTTTCTCTATCAATTCTTCGATGTATACGTGAGCATCGTGATTTGGTCCGACTATCGCAAAGAATAATGTTTGTGCGCCATTTTGAAGCGATCTACTGTCAATCGTGATATTCTCTATTAAGGTGCTTGGGTGATTGCCAACCCAATGGGCGTGCAGTATAGTGGCAATATTTTTTATGGATAAAACCAATTTACACTTGATTTTTCGGAGTTTTATCTTCGTCAGATTCTTGAGCCTTTCGCATTGCTTCAAAATAAGCCGCTCGACTAAGTGGCTCATATTCTTCGGTCTCCCCCAGAAAGACCAAATTGTCATTATTTGTTTTTCTAAAACTATAGTTGGCTAGATTGCCGGTTCTTGTGCACACTGCATGAACCTTAGTAACATACTCTGCTGTAGCCATTAATGCAGGCATTGGTCCAAAGGGATTTCCTTTAAAATCCATGTCTAAACCTGCGACAATTACGCGCACTCCGGAATTTGCCAAATCGTTGCAAATCTTGACAATTTCATCATCAAAAAACTGTGCTTCGTCAATTCCGACCACATCACAACCTTGGGCTAGAATGGCAATATTGGCCGCAGCAGGAACGGGTGTTGACCTAATTTCGTTACTGTCATGAGAGACAACCATTTCGTCGTGATAACGAGTGTCGATGGCTGGCTTAAAAATTTCGACTTTCTGTTTGGCAAATTGAGCTCGTTTCAAACGTCTTATCAGTTCTTCGGTTTTACCCGAAAACATCGAACCGCAGATTACCTCTATCCATCCAAATTGTTCTTTATGATTGACTGTATTTTCGAGAAACATCTTGTACTTTGCCTATGCTAAAAAATGAATAGATTTTATTACCCAGCGGTGTAAAAAAAACGATTTAAAAATTATATATTTACGCCGCTGTCAAAAGTAGAAAAATTTTGTGTAAGGACACTTCTTCCTTCGATGAAATAAAGTAGCAAAAAAGATAATTATTAAAAACGAACCCGCCCTAGGTAATTTTAAAATTATGAAGAAAAAACTGGAAGCTGAACTAATTAGTATTGCTCACCGAATTCTAAAACTCAAAAACAAATCGGATATTGTTCAATTGCATGAGGAAGCACAAAAACTATATGAGAAGTTAGCAGTACTAAGATTTGTTGAAGAAAATCTTTCCGAAGTTAAGCCTACTATCGGACTTTCCCAATTAGAAGATAAAATTGAAAAGATATTTGAGTCTGAGAATAATTTTATCAAAGATGAAAATTCAAATGGTGAAGTAGAAAATGAAGTGATCGCAGCAACAGTCACTGCCGATTTGGATACGAATAATTCAATAGCGGTAGAGAGCATTGATGAAGCTGATGCAAAAGAGAATTTTGACAATAACGAGGTTGAAAACGAGCAAAGTATTGTAGATGATATTGTTGCTGAGATTAATCCGATGATACCTGAAACTCCAAAAGATTCGGATATCGTAGAAGAAGAAATGATAGAGGTACAGTCAACTTTTAAACCAGATTTTGAATTGTCTTTTGAAGCAGCAGAAGAGGAAGATGACGATAAAGAACAGCCAAAATCTGAGGTGACTCAAATTACTTTTGACGATTTATTAGGTAAAGATTACGTTGATCCGGTTTTTGTAAAACCCGAAGAGTTGGCAAAAGAAAAAGAAGTAATTGAACCGAAGAGCGTAATTCCTATTGCGAGAAGCTACAATGAAACTACCCCGGTTATATCTATTAACAATGAGATCAAAACTGGTTCAAGTTCGGTGAACGACAAGATGGCCAAAGGCATAATCATCGGACTAAATGACAGAATTGCGTTCATGAATCATTTGTTTGCTAATAGTAGCGAAGACTACAATCGGGTCTTATCGCAGTTAATGACTTTTGATACTTTCGGCGAAGCAAAAGATTTTATTGATAATATGGTCAAGCCGGATTACAACAATTGGGAAGGCAAAGAGGAATATGAAGACCGATTTATGCAAATTGTCGAGAAAAAGTTTTCCTAAACCGTCATAAGTAAAGACAAATTTGTTAACCGTCAATAAAGATGGAAATAGATTTTAATTTATAGGTCTCTATTGGTTTTCTTAAATTTAGAACCCAGACACATTCAAAATGTCAAAACTCTACATCGTTCCGACGCCTATTGGTAATCTGGAAGACATGACCTTTCGCGCCATCCGGATATTAAAGGAAGTTGATCTAATCTTAGCCGAAGACACCAGAACAAGCGGGAAACTCCTGAAACATTTTGATATCGGCACGCACATGCATAGTCATCATATGCACAATGAGCATAAGACGATTGATAACCTAATTCAGAGACTTAAAGCCGGAGAAAAAATTGCATTAATTTCTGATGCAGGCACACCTGCTATTTCAGACCCAGGATTCCTATTGACACGTGCTTGCGTTGAAAATCAAATAGAAGTTGAGTGTCTGCCCGGAGCAACGGCATTTGTTCCTGCCCTAGTAAATAGTGGTTTGCCAAGCGATAGATTTGTGTTTGAAGGTTTTCTTCCTGAGAAAAAAGGGAGACAAACGCGTTACTTGGCGTTGGCAGAGGAAGTAAGAACCATTATTTTGTATGTTTCCCCTCATAAATTGGTAAAGACCTTAGCAGAGATATGTACCTATTTTGGAGAAGAACGACAAGTCTGTGTTTGCAGGGAACTCTCAAAATTACATGAGGAAAATATTCGAGGTACAGTCAAAGAAGCACTTCTCCATTTCGAGAGAAAACCGCCTAAAGGAGAGATTGTAGTAGTGATTTCGGGAAAGTTAAAATAACTTGCTAAGCATGATGGTTTCCGCTTGATTTTGTGGTAATCAACAAAATCGAACTTAAATGAGATGTTAATGCATTAGAATGAATGGTTTGTTTTTTTATTTTTGTTTTCATCTATTTCAGTACGTTGTTTGAGGTTTTTTAACTCTTAATTTAAATTCCTTATTGTGAAAAATACTGCACTCTTTTTCTTAATCTCTATGGTGCATTTTAGTGTTGCACAAACGAAGCTACAATCAAAAAAGCCATTAAAAGACAATAGGTTTAGCATTGAAATTCAGGGAATGGTCATGGATAATTGTGGAAAATCTGCTGATTTGGTTTTCGGAGATTTTCATGGTTCAGATACAGAAGTTCAAAAACTAAAATCGGATAAGGCAGGAACTTTTAATGCAAAATACTGGCTAAAAGAACCCGGATTGTTTTTCTTTAGAAAAGGAGGTGAATCTCAATACTTCTTAATCACACCAAAAGAAAAGCGTTATAAAATTGGTCTAAGTTGCAATAAAAATGCCTTAGAAATGCTACAGGTTTTTAGTTCACCGGAGAATAAAGCGTATTTGGAGTTTGTCGAAACTCGAAAAAAAATGACTAATGATTTTGAAAATTACCGAAGCAAGAACCTCAATGACACGATTATCTTTAAGGAATTTATCAGTAAAATAATCGATTATCAAAAAAATACAGCGGCTATATCCAAAAAGTACCCCAATTCATATGTCGCTAATAAGCTTGTTGTTGCAGATCGAATCAGCGAAACCGATCTCAAAAATGTGGAAGCACTTCGGAATGGATATTTAAAAAGGCTTGCTTTTGCTGACCCAAGATTTTACAACACACCACTTCCAATTCACATATTAGAAAACTATCTTGATTTTATTGCAAACAAGGCTGACAGCTCTTTTCTTGTTTTTGAGTGGTTACTAAATACAGCTGGAAAAAACAAGACCGCCGCCGAGCGACTGCAAGGAATTCTGTATGACGCTCTTTATAAATCAAAAAGACAGGACTTAATACGTTCCTATATTCTTTGGGAAAAACAGCATCCCGGGAAAATGGTAAATGAAGTTACAAAGTTTAAAATGGATGTTCTTGCTAAAAGCATGGTTGACGCTCAGTTTATCAATGTTGTTTTGAAAGACACTTTGGGCAATACCCGCGAATTGAAAGACGTAGTGTTTTCATCAAAGTACACACTACTTACGATTTACAATCCTGACTGTTCCCACTGTATTGAAACCCTTCCGAAGCTAATTCCGGTAATGGAACAATACGAAAGCAAAGGTTTGAAGATATTTACAGTTGCGGCAAAAAACGACTACAATTTGTGGATTAATTTCATCAAAAAGCACACAGGAAAAGGATGGATCAATGTGATGGAAGATCAGACGAACAGCAGTTTTGGCAAGTATTCAATTTCGTCGCTACCATCTTTTGTCTTGATTGACCAGACAGGGAAAATTGTCTCGCGAATGGTCGCAAATGACGTAATGAATGAGCTGCAGAAGTGGCTTTTAAAACTCTAAACGTCTAAATCCACAAAAGAGAAAGACTTACCGCTAAAAAGCCCTTTATCAGATAGTTTTAGATCCGGAATTACAAGTAAAGCCATAAACGAAAGTGTCATGAATGGTGCTTTTAATCGGCTTCCAAGTTCCTTTGCCATTGCGTCAATTTCTTTGTATTTATTGCCGGTATCATATCCGTTCATGTTGCTCATTATACCAGCAACCGGAAGTGGCAACGAAATTTTTTCTACACCATTTACAGCGCAAATACCACCACTGTTTTCTATGATTAAGTTTACTGCATTACATAGCTCGTCATCAGAAGTTCCTACAGCTACAATATTGTGACAGTCATGTGCTACTGAACTTGCAATAGCACCTTTTTTTAGACCAAAGTTTTTGATAAATGCAATCGCCGGTCTCTCATTCTTGTATCGGTTAACCACAACAATCTTTAGGATGTCATTTGAGGTGTCAATTAAATATTTGTTGCCAACTATTGGAACCATACAGTGAATTTCATTGGTTATCAATTGGCCTTCTAATGCTTCAATGACTCTGACTTCAGGAGCATTGCCTTCCACATCAAAGTCTTGAATTTTTTTAGGGGACGTGTGAAAGTTATTTGGCGTTCCAAACGGTACTTTTGGCAAAAATGAAATTCCGTTTTCTGCTACTAAATTACCATCAATATAGGTTTGGATTACTTTAAAATTGATTAAATCCTCAACAACAATAAAATCGGCTGCATCTCCTACTTGCAATAATCCGACATTCATTTTGTAATGATGCACAGGATTGATACAAGCAACTTGTAGGACCTTGAAAACATCGATACCTCTCGCAACAGCGCGGGCACATAATGCATTAATATGACCAACAATTAAATCATCTGGGTGCTTGTCATCAGAGCAAAACATCATTTCTTCATAATGTTCAGGTAGCAATTCGATGAGTGCATCAAAGTTTTTGGCAGCACTGCCCTCGCGAATAATCACTTTCATTCCCAATGACAATTTTTCCTTTGCTTCATCATATGTAAAGCACTCATGGTCGGTTGTAATTCCTGCGGAGATATATTTTTCTAGGTCAAGACCACGCAAACCGGGTGCATGCCCGTCGACCGGTTTGTTGCTTTTTTTTGCCCATTCAATTTTTTTTAGGACTTCGATGTCATCATATAAGACACCCGGATAGTTCATCATTTCTGATAAGTAATAAATGTCGGGGTTGTCCATAAGTTCCTTGATATCGTCCGAATTTATTACAGCTCCTGCTGTTTCAAACGAAGTTGCAGGCACACAAGAAGGGGCGCCAAAGTGAAATTTTAATGGGACACTCTTTCCATTTTCAATCATATAATAAACTCCCTCTTTCCCCAATACATTGGCAATTTCATGGGGGTCAGAAATCGTTGCTACTGTTCCGTGCAAAACAGCAAGTTTTGCAAATTCTGAGGGTACTAACATTGAACTCTCAATATGAATATGCGCATCAACGAGTCCCGGGAGAATATAGTTTTGAACTGTATTTTCTTTTTCAATGATGGAAATTATTTTGCCATCGGCAATGGTAACTTCGCCTGCATATATATGCCGTTTTGGTATATCTACAATTTGACCTTGAATTTTCATAGGCTATTAATTTTGAACAATTAACGAATTTTTTTCGAAAGGAAATTCATGAGAGTAGTAAAGTTACACCTATTCGTTTTTTTTTTAAATTTGAAAACAATTCACTTTAGTATACACCAAACAAATTTTTTTTATGCGCTGGACTATTAAACCACAACCAGAATCAGCCAAAGTAAAACATCTTCAAGAAGTTTTAAATATTGATTCCATTACCGCAAAACTTCTCATACAGCGGGGTATTACAACATTCGAACAAGCTAAAGCATTTTTTCGGCCAGATCTCAATAACTTGCACGATCCATATTTGATGAAAGATATGAATTTGGCTGTTGATAGAATTGAACAGGCTATTATCAATCAGGAGAATATATTAGTATTCGGAGATTACGATGTCGATGGAACAACCGCCGTATCCTTGGTTTCTTCTTATTTACGTAACATTTATCCCAATATCGCCACCTATATTCCCGATCGTTACGAGGAGGGCTATGGAATTTCCTACAAGGGCATAGATTACGCTGATGACAATGATATTTCACTGATTATTGCTTTAGATTGCGGTATCAAGTCAATAGACCATGTTGATTATGCGAAGTCAAAAGGTATTGACTTTATTATTTGCGACCATCATCGCCCGGGTAGTCATTTACCTCAAGCGGTTGCTGTTCTGGATCCGAAGCGGGATGATTGCAATTACCCGTATGATGAACTCTGCGGTTGTGGTGTAGGTTTCAAATTGATTCAAGCTTTGGCTAAGAATCGAAACCAAACAATTGAAGATCTCGTTCCATATTTAGACTTGGTCGCAACTGCTATTGCTGCTGATATTGTTCCAATTACGGGAGAAAATAGAGTTTTGGCTCATTTTGGATTGCAAGTGATAAATCGGCAGCCGCGACCCGGAATAAAAGCACTAATTCAACAAGTTAAAAAGAAAGAGATTACAATAACCGATGTAGTCTTTATAATTGCGCCGCGAATAAATGCGGCAGGACGGATCAAGCATGGTAATCATGCTGTCACACTTTTGACTGAGTTTAATTTTGAACAAGCAGCACAATTTGCAGCTGAAATAGAAAAATATAATGCTGACAGAAGAGATCTGGATCAACATATAACAAGAATGGCCTTGCAACAGATCGAGGAAAACAATGAAGAAGAGCGATACTCCACAGTAGTGTTTCAGGAAGACTGGCATAAAGGTGTGATTGGGATTGTTGCTTCACGCTTGATAGAAGTATTTTACAGACCTACTTTAGTTTTTACGCAAAGTGGAGATAAATATGCCGCTTCTGCCCGATCCGTGCCGGGTTTTGATGTCTACAACGCATTAGAGGCTTGCTCCGAACATTTGGAGCAATTTGGAGGTCACATGTATGCAGCTGGATTGACGTTGAAAGCCGAAAATTATCAGAAATTTAAAGATGCTTTTGAGGCTGTCGTGAAGGAAACAATTGCGATTGAAATGTTGACGCCGGAAATTGAAGTAGATGCTGAACTTGACTTTTCTGAAATAAATCCAAAACAACTACGAATTTTAAAGCAGTTTGAGCCTTTTGGACCGCAGAATCGCACACCTGTTTTTTGGAGTAAGGATCTCAAAGATACCGGTTATGCAAAAACCATTGGTGCCGATAATTCTCATCTAAAAATGACTATCAAGCAAAGGGATTCCGCTAATTTCTCGGCAATTGGTTTCAATCTTGGTGATAAGATCGACTTAGTACTGAACGAGAAAACATTTGAGGCAGTCTACTCTGTTGAAGAAAACGAATGGAATGGCAGCACATCAATACAATTGCGATTGAAAGATTTGAGATAAGGTTACTCGTATTTTTTCAATTCAAATGATGTTCCGTCAAATACACCATAGGTAAAATACTCAATCCAATCGCCTAAATTTACATATTCGGAATTTTCTCCTACTTGGATAATCATGGGTAGATGACGGTGCCCAAAAATGAGGTAATCGTAATGTTGAGCTTGCAATTTTCTCTTTGAATATTGAATCAACCACTCGTTTTCCTCACCTAGGAACTTGACGTCGGCATCGCCAGAAATCAGTTTGTTCTTCACCGAAAGATAGTGTGCTAGAGATACACCAATGTCAGGATGCAGCCACCTGAAGATCCATTTTGAAATTGGATGAACAAAAACTTTCTTCATTCGTTTGTAGCCTTTGTCTCCGGGTCCTTTTCCATCTCCGTGGCCTATTAGAAAAGTTTTGTTTCCAAAAGTGTATACCTGATTGTCGTGATATACAGGGATGTTTAGTTCTTTTTCGAAGTAATCGTTCATCCACAAGTCGTGGTTGCCGACAAAAAAATGAATTGGAATACCACTATCACGAAGTTCGGCAAGTTTTCCCAATACTCGGATAAATCCTTTCGGAACTACTTTCTTGTATTCAAACCAAAAGTCAAAGAGATCTCCCAACAGAAAAATGGCTTCCGCATCTTCTTTGATTTCGTCTAACCAAGCCACAAATTTCTGTTCACGAGGAAAACTCAATTCTGCAGTGGGTGCGCCAAAGTGTTGGTCAGAAGCAAAGTATATTTTCTTATTTGGCGTCATTAAGAATGAGTTAAATTCTTTAATTGAACTATTGATTGTCGCTGGCAAACCACTGAGCATAAGAAGTCTCAGTCTCCTGCAATTTTAAGGAATGTAGTTCAATATTGTCTGGTAATCTCTTTTTGATTTTTTGAGCAAAATCAATAACCATATTTTCACTTGTCGGTTGATAATTCACCAAGATCACATGGTGACCGCGGTTCTTCAGCTCATTAGCCAATTCCAGATGCGGTGTAGTTTGATTGAAAACCGTAGCATGATCAAAATGATCTACAATATCTTCTTTGACAATTTTCTTTAGATCCGAAAAATCGATTACCATTCCAAATTTGACATGATCTCGATCAGTAATTGGAACTCCAATTACAGTCACAGAAAGTTTATAACTATGTCCGTGAACGTTCTTACATTTGCCATCATAACCATACAAGGCGTGTCCTGTTTCAAAACTGAATTCTTTGGTAATTCTGATCTTACTCATAAAAAGGTATTTGCGACAAAGGTAATCACTTTTGATGTATAGTAGTAAACGGTGAACTTACTAATATTCAAAAAAAAAGCCGCTCAAAAGCGACTCTTTCTAATTAATTATATTTTTAGAGATTTTCTTCAAATGTCTGACTCTCGTTGATCTTCGCCTCACGAACATTGATTACATTATTATTTGTGTCGACAACAAATGCAACGAAACTCATGTTTTCGGAATTGCTTACATTGCCCGGAATTGCAACTGAGAAATTTCTAGTTGAGGTCTGAAAGAAATTTGTATTATCCATACGGTCACCCAATAAGTTAGTCAGAGACGCTCTCAACACATGATTATGCTCGAAATTTGGAATAGGATTAACGCCTCCGAAAAAGTTTGAATAATTCGTTTGTCTGTAAAACAACTTGTCTTCCAAAACATAAACAACCAAGCGTAGGCCAGTATAATTTTGTGCGTACTTTACTTTTACATCCAAATTGATATTACCACCTTCCACTTGGGAGCTCAGTGCCAAACCTAATCCACAATTGTTACTAGTGAGATTTAAAGCCTGCTGAACATTATTGAATTCCGGGAATGTCCATGTTGTAATTCTGTTCAATCGAGACTGCGGTAATTGCAAATCGTTATCTGGTGAAATTAGATTTTTTAGAGGAGCAATTCCAACAAAATTAAAGGGATCATTACCATGATGAATTGCAACAGAGACAACCTTGTCGGACTGCGCTTTAGCTTGTTCAATTGCATAAGAAACTCGTGCGCAATTCCCGCACCAAGTACCCGTGTAATCTTCAATCAATACATGCTTTTTAAAAAATCCTGAGATAGGCGCAGCATCAATGCTTTCATCAGCTTCAATAGGGCTGTAAACCACATTGTTTTCGGCACAAGATATCACAACTAGAGATAAAAGAAGAAAACTTCTTCGGAAGAACATTTTCATTTTAGTATGAATTTTTCATTCGCAATACAAATAAAATAAATTATGTTTTAATTTCTTATTTTTAATTTATTTATTTGTGCCTAATCTAGTAATATCATGAATAAACTCTGCTTTGTTCTTCTTTTTTTTGGTTTTTTGGTCTATGGTCAAAAACAACTTCCTGATCTAAACTTGGCGAATCTCGAAGGAAAGTCGGTTTCTTTAAGGTCAGATTTCACAGAAAAAGACAAACTATACATTTTTTCATTCTGGGCCACTTGGTGCACGCCATGTATTAATGAACTTGACGAATTGAATGATTTACAAGCTGATTGGAAGAAATCACTAAATTTTGAAATTATTGCCGTTTCTACGGATGATTCACGAACACAAAAAAGAGTACGACCTTTGATTAACGGGAAAGGTTGGGAATACAATGTGTTGCTTGATACCAATCAAGATTTCAAGCGAGCTTTATCAATTGTCAATATTCCATACACTATCGTAGTGAAGAATGATGAGATTGTTCATATTCAAAATGGCTATGTCCCCGGGAGTGAGAAGGTCCTTTTTGACAAAATGAAAACGCTGTAAAACATGAAATTGAGATTACTGCTAATAGTTTTATTAAGCTCTTTTTCATTCCATGCACAAGAACAAATCAAGAAAGAGACGCTTAATTTTTTCGGTGGATTTGAAACGAATTCGCAATGGTACCTCAATGACCGAGGCTTGAAAGTAGAACAACCCGATGTGCCTTTAAGGGCGAATAGCTATCTTTTTTTAAATTTGAAATATAATAATTGGGCCGCGGGAATTCAAGGCGAATCTTATGAAAATGAAGCATTACTGAATTTCAATCCACGGTATAACAAAACAGATGTAGCTACTTATTTCTTGCAATTTAAGAATGAAATGATAGATCTGACCGCCGGTTATTTCTACGAGCAATTTGGAAGTGGTTTACTCTATCGAAGCTGGGAAGATCGGGCTTTGGGAATAAATAATGCACTACGTGGTGCAAGAGTTATTCTTAAACCGACCAGCTATTTCACATTGAAAAGTATTTATGGCCGCCAAAGAAGCGGTTTCGTGGTTTCTGAAGGTGAGATTTACGGCGTTGACTCAGAATTATTACTGTCAGACCTATTTGATATGAAAACATCGGAGTTGACTTTCGGTTTAACATATGTAGGCAGAGACGAAAGGATTCGAACAACAGAAAATCCGAATTACAGTTCACTCACCAACGGGTATGCTGCAAGAGTCGATTTTTCTCATAATGGCTTTTATTGGTCTGCAGAATATAACCTTAAGTCCCGAGACGCCATTGTCGAAGTAGTAGGGCAAATCGAAGATGATTTTGTTAAACCGGGAAATGCCTTACTGATGAATATCGGCTATTCCAAGAAAGGATTTGGTATTGATGGTTCCTTTAGAAGATTAGAACACATGAGCTTTTTTTCCGAGAGAATAGCAAAAGGGAATGCATTCAATGATCGCATCCTCAATTTCGTACCAAGCTTAACCAAACAACATCATTACAATTTGGCTAATATTTATGTTTATCAAGCTCAGCCGAATGTGTTCTTAGGCGATGAAACGCTACTAAAGGTGGGTGAAATCGGAGGCCAATTGGATGTATTTTACAATTTTAAAAAAAACACACCTTTAGGTGGGAAATTTGGGACTAAAGTGGCACTTAATGTATCAAATTGGCACGCTTTGGGAGGCACGTTTTATTTGCCGAAGAAAGACTATGATGCTGATTTTTTTGGATTTGGGAAGAAGTATTTCTCAGATTATAACTTAGAGATAACCAAGAAGTTGAGTCCAAAATTGCAAACTGTTTTCACGTACATCAATCAATATTACAATAAGAAACTTGTAGAAGAAACCGATGGAGTTGTAAAAACAAATATCCTAGGTGGCGAGGCTATATACAAACTTACCGATACGAAGTCGATTCGTATACTAGCAGAGCATATGTGGGCTGATTATGACAGGAAGAATTGGGCTTCCTCAACCGTAGAATTTAATCTCAATTCGAAATTGTCCTTATACGTATTAGATTTATACAACTACGGCAATGACGATCCTGAAATGCGAAGTCATTACTATAATTTCGGGGGAGCATTCAGGCAAAAGTCAACCAGAATAGGATTTAATTACGGACGCCAACGAGGTGGTTTGGTTTGTGTGGGCGGTGTCTGTAGATTTGTTCCGGAAAGTTCAGGAGTTACTTTATCACTAAATACAACTTTTTAAGTTATATTTGCCGAGCATTGGGGATGTAGCTCAGTTGGCTAGAGCGCTTGGCTGGCAGCCAAGAGGTCGTGGGTTCGAGCCCCATCTTCTCCACAAAAAAAACGCGACACTTTGTAGTGTCGCGTTTTTTATTTCAGTTAAATGTTCTTATTTGTCGTCGGAAATGTATGTCTTATTTCCGTTGGAATTAATGTAGTATCTTCCACCTCGTGGACCTGTGTATACTTTTTTTCCATTGTACGTTCCCGTAACCTTGTCAGCAACTTTTGGAGCTTTCTCTGATGTTTCTCTGACCTTTGGTGCAGTTTTTTGTGCCTTTTCCGTGATGGTTTTACTCTCTTTTTTTGTAGCGGTTACAGCTTTAGCGTTTTTAACTTTAGATTTTTCGTTTGCTTCTTTTGCTTCGCGCTCCTCCTTTTGGGTCGCTTTTTTCGTTTTCTCGGAAATTTTTTCCTTTTTTTCGGAAAGGGCTTCCTTCTTTGCGTTTAATTTTTCTTCCTTGGCCTTTGCCGCTTCTTTCTTAGCTGTTGCTTTATCTTTTTTCGCTTCAGCAACTTCTTTCTTGGCAGTTTCTTTTTCTTTCTTTGCTTTTGCGGCTTCTTTCTTGGCAGCTGCTTTTTCTTTTTTAGCTTCTGCTACTTCTTTTTTTGCAGCAGTTTTTGCCTTCTTTACTTTTTCAATTTCTGCTTTGTTTTCCTGTGCGTAAAAATTCAAAGAAAAAAAGAAAACTAAGCACAATAAGAGTACCTTTTTCATGACATTTAGATTTTGTTATACAATAGTGTAAGGTACAAATAAAATATAATTCAAGTAAAAAAAGTTAGAAGTAAGCTCTTAGTTGGATGTTGCCATTGTGAATGGTCTGACTAGTCTCGCTTTTTCGTCCTTGATAATTGATGTTTACATCAAGATACTGTGTCAAGTTTTTCTGAAGCAGTAGTCTCCATGTCATATTCCGACCGGGCTGAAGTCCTTCCAGCATTTGGAAAGCTACAGCTGAATTTGGGTCACCTGAAAATTTATTGTCAAAAAGCGAAAATTCGCCGTTCAAGGTCAGTTTTTTTTCGCTGGCATAGCTGAAGGAAGTACCGAGACGAGTTTGAACCAAATTCTCCTTCATGCCAATATTATTTTGCTTGTCACTATACTCGTAAAAGACATCCCAACTTGCATTTTTTGAAAACAGGTAGGAGATTTTAGGAGCTAATTGATAACTGCTGATTTCGAAGTTTCTTGACTCAAAGTTTTCAAAGTTTGATTCTGTATTTGTGGTTTTCCCGGAGAAAGCAAGTAGCCAATACTTCAATAAAAGATAATCATATTGTATTTGATGTGAACTGTTTCCGCTTTCTTGAGAACCAAATGACAATAGGTTTTTCGCCTTATTGTTGACATAAGTGTAAGTTACAGAGTGTTTTTGCTTGCCTCTATTATAAAACAAACTGTTTCGGAAACTAGTGTTGAGACCTAACAAATTGTCTTCAGTTAGTGAAAACGGATTCAAATCGAAATTGTACCCATCCCGTCTTATTTTTCGATCAATCAAAAATGAGGTTTGATTGTAAAAATGAGAAAGAACTTTCTTAAGGCCTTTTTCATTTTGCCATTGAATAGGATTCAGCGTAACTGATTCCGAGAATTTGTTTTGATGGGTTTTGACAAAGATTTGATTCGGTAAGAAAATGCGAATGTACTTGGCCTGGTCGGGAAATGGAGCAATTTCAAATTCTTGTAATTCTTGTAGACCATTGGCGTTGTAATCATTCCATGCATACACACCTTGTCCGGCCTCCACCTCAAGATAAGTAAATTCTTGCTGTGGAATAGTACCAGATGAGGTTTCGTATGCAGTTGTACTTTGGATAAGTTGATTGAAAAACCGGTCATTATATAAGATTCTTGAATTTAAGGAAGGCTCATCCTGAATGTTCTTGTTTTCATAGCGCAGATTTCGGTAGTTTATAAACACAGATAAATCACTTTTTGCACTTTGAATGAGTCTGGATTTTAAAAAGTAAGACTGTGAGATGTTGACTCGGGATAGTCGACCTTGTTGCAAACTATCATTCAAACGATGCAAATAACCCACCTCGAGATATACTTTAGTGCTGTCTCCGCGGCCTACCCAAGCGCCGTATTCAGTAAATCGTTGCGTCAAATTAGAAAGTACTTGTGTTGATTTATTTTTTTCTTGGTTATCTTCTAATCGAAGGGAAGTACCAACCCAATTTTTCTTCAAATGATATTTAACTATAGATTGATTCCGCAAAAATTGTGAAGTCGATAGGGTTCCGGTGCTATTTAAATAACTTCCCTTGTTCTGGATATTCCATCGATCTAAATTGAATGAAGCGGCCAGACTATGGCGATTTCCATTAAAGTTTCTGCTAAATTCTAAGTTTTCAAATTGATAGGTTGCAAGTCCTTTTTGTGGTAGTTTAAATTCTAATCCGGAAGTTAAAAGACGCTGATTTCCGGGTGTTGGACTCAAATTCCAGTCACGGTCAAATTCGATGGTATAAAGTCGTTCGATAGTGCGAAAATCCTGTTCAACAAATTGTAAACTAGCAATTAAATCAACTTCCCACTTATTGGTGAATAGTCTTTGCTTGGCATTGATTCGTCCGGCAATTCCTGAATTGTCTTTGTCGTCTTTGTTGGAGAATAGATTCAAATCGTTATTGCTGATAACTCCTTCAAAATCGATGTTGGTCTTTTCTGAGGGATTTACCTTGCCATAAAGCGTCGCTAACTGAATTTTTGTCGGCGGAACCAAGCGAATAATCGGTTCATAGTTTCCTTGTTTTACCCCATCAATGGGCGCTACATATTGATATATTCTTCCGATAGCGGAATTGTTCGACAGGACGTAATTTCCTTGGTTGTTACCCACCAAAGTGAATCTGACATTATGAAGGACATCTGTTGGATTGGTTGAGTATTCAAAGACCTCAACTGAATTAATCAGAACTTTCTTGTAAAGTATTTTATTGGGAGAGAATTCATCAACAAAAGCCGATGGGGCTGTCATAAGACCGGTGTCATCACCTGCTTCAACCAAAACCTGAACTTGCTGCTCCGACAGATTTTGCTGTAAAGATTGATTCTTGATGTCGTTTTCAGAGTAAATACTTGTCCCTATAGTCCAATGATCTCGCTCATGAGACGCTCCAAAATATGAGACAAATCGACTGTAATTTCGGTCAGAAAATTGATATTCAACATTGATTCGCATTTCGGAATTTATGGGAAACAATGAGGTAAAAATAATCTCGCCGGCATTATAGTCAATCAGGTAGTCATTATTTTCTCCTCTTTTTAGCAAAATTCCGTTAACGTAAACTCTTTCAGATCCGGAAATAACCAAGATGAAAAGTTCACCATTGGAGCCGCGTAGTTTATAAGGGCCTTGATTTCCTTCCTGACCAACAAAAGTGCTTCTCGCATACTGTCCCCGAACCAAGGCAGCAGAGGCAAATACATTTGTGGCATTTCCTTTTTTGCCAAAATTGAAATTTGTTGCTAAACCTTGCACTTTCTTGCTGAAATTTAAAAACCGCGAAGTTCTGTTTTCCAGAAACAAGTCTCCAGCTCTTATATTCCAACGCTCGCTGAAAAGTTCAATGAAAACTTGATCGAATTCATCTAATTTCTGCGAATAGCCGCTACTTTGTAAAGGAATGTTACTGTCTTGTATAGACGCGCGCAGACTAACCTTGTCAGAGATCTTACCAGTAATCTGAAGATCTAAATTTGAATTTACAACTGCATTTTGATTGTTCCCGATACTAATTCCTCGGGTAATACTTCCGGAAGTATTTAGGCCATCAAAAGGTGTAAATTTTTTGAAGGGATCGTTTGTAACCTTATACAATCCGTAGATTCCATCGTCGCTTTTTACGACCCGGCCAGAATCATAGATGCTATATTCTTTGGTTAAGAATTTCGGAAATTTCAAAAATCTGACCGTGAGAGAGTCATTGTAAAAGGGAAAATTTTCCTTCAAAACTAAAGTCCCTTTTGGGAAATTCATGTCATAAAAGCGATTCTCTATTTCTTCATTTTTGTTATTCAATATTTTGAAGAAACTCGAGTTTACACTTGTAGAGTCGATTGCTATTGTGTCTTTTGTCGCCTTTATTCTTTTCGTTTTGTATGGTGTTTCTATCTTTTGAGCATGCAGACCAAAAGATGAGAAAACCAAAACCAAGAGAATTCTTTGCAACATAGGCTTTATAACGTTTATGTGCCAAAAGTAGTGTGTTTCACGACATATTGAACTTTGTCAGCTTCAACAAAACACATTTAGTTGAATAGTGTGTTTTTTCAATATTAAGGAGTAAAAAAGAAACCACCTACATTATATAGGTGGTTTTCTTTTTTTAAAGTCTGATAAATTAATTTTTATCGCTTGAGAATTTTCATAGTTCCTTTATGACCATCGCTTGAATCGAGCTGCAAAATATAAACGCCAGTTGGTAAATTGGAAACATTGATACTGTGTTCGCCGGAAGTGAGGTTTTGACCAGACAAAGCCTTGCCGTTAACGTCATATATTGTGTACATTACATTCTTCACTGTAGTCATTTCAATTGTATTTGAAATCAAAGTTGACCGAAGTGAAACCCCGGTTTGCCCTAATTCACTAAAATTAGAAACACCTAAAAGCGACGTGTATCGATAAGAGAAAGTTACCGAGTTACCAATTTCAACGTTGTTGTCATCTACTCTGAAAAACTTGAAAGTATATAGCACTGGTATATTCGGATCAATGCCCGTATTCAAGTTTAAAAAGTGGTCGAAATTTCCATTCGAAGAATTAGCTTCAATTACCGCTGCAATGTTAGGATAAGAATTCCCAATTGTGATTGTAGGTACACAAACCGGTCCGAAACAAAGTTGAACATTTGTACCGTTTGCATTGACAATATCAACACACTTCACCTTTACATTGATATCTTCATTTGAATTATTAAAGACCTTTAATCCCAGATAAGAAGCAGGTTCAACAGCTGAATCAAACGTCAGGACATCACCATCGTTAATAGGTGTGCCGTCAAGTTTTGTTACTGATAATTGAGCGAGACAAACAAAAGACTGCAGCCCGATCATTAATGCTAAAAAATATTTCATTGTTTTCATTTTAATCAAATTAGTTTAGGATAATTTTCTCTGTTGAAATTGAATTTCCATTAGTGATTCTAGCAAAGTAAATTCCTTTTTGTAAAGTCGACAAATTCATGCTTCTTTCTTTTGATACTTGTGAAGCACTGAAAACAACTTTACCTGTAACGTCAAAAACATCAACAGCAACTGGGTTTTCTGAATTTACATATACAATTCCATTTGATGGATTTGGAAAAATACTCAATTGACTTACTTCAAACGATCCGGTAGATAATAATGAGGTTGTCAATGCGTTGGACTTAACCAAAGATGTTGAAAATATTGGGCTTAAAACACTGTAAATTGAGGTGTTGCTTGAGTCAAATACCTCAATACCGTGCGGCGTTGAACCATAACCCCAACCATCCCCGAAAGAGTCTAATAAAGTTATTGTGTAGCATTCGTTAGCAGGCAAATTGATGTTATGAATTTTGGTTGTGTTAGCATCAGCACCGCCTCCGTTTGCACTACCAACGTAAGGACCTCCAGATGCAACGATAGTTCCTCCGCTATTTTTTACATTCCAAGAAATTTCAGTAGGATAATTATCAGTATATACTTTCAAAACAATGCTCTCTGTCGCTTGACGCGCTACAGTCAAATCCATCTCCGCTTCAGCGATACTAGGATTGAAAACAGAAGCACCATTCACGTCAACAACCTCCACGGTATATTCAGCATCTGGATTTACAGTAATCGGATCAAAATTTACAGTTCTGGTTGTAAACCGAGGCGTTGTTCCTGTAAATGCTTTCGTCGCAACCACTGTTCCGTTTTCTTTCAAATGAAGTGTAGCATTGGAAATAGAGTTTTCGCCATAATTTCTAAATCTTCCCACCGGAGCACCAGTAGGAGTGCAATATGCCCCTGAATTTTCCAAAGCACCAACGTTGTTTTGTGCTCCAACAAGCGGCGCAAAATTATTAATTTGTGCTCTCAAAGTACTTGCAGAACTTGCACCTGCCTCGTACACTAATCCGTTAGGCATAACACGAAAAACTGTTGGAAATGCATCAATTTGATACAAACTTGCAATGTTAGAGCCATCAATAATCGGATAAGGTGTTCCTGCTACCCAATTTCCACGAGTATTTGTTCCCGTTCCATTAAGATCAGCAAGCGTCGTATTGTTGTCGCCTTCAACAAAAAGTACCACAACTTCATTTGAACCTCCAGGTCCATAAGAGTAATAAAGATCCTCAAGTGCTTTCGTGTTGTGGTAATTCCAGCATGGTTGACACCATGTTGCGGAAATATCAATAACCACGGTTTTTCCTGCCGCTAAATATGTTGATAATGTATGTGAAACGCCATTAATGTCTGTTACCGTAAAGTCCGGGGCAACGCTTCCATTTGGAATCTGTGCTTTCCCTGCAATAGAGAACAAAAGAAAAGCAATAAAAAGAGTAATTTTTTTCATGAAATTGGGTTTTTAATAGGTTGGTTTATAATTATTTGTATTAGAAGACAAGTATAGAAATAAACGATGTAAAAAAAAAAATAATATTACAAATTTGGCAGTTGAATTATTTTTGGGACAAAATTGACTTATTCTTTTGTAATAATTTGCATGGTTTCCCGGCTAATTTGCTTCAACAAGACAGTCTTATTTTTCTCTACTATTTTCGCGGCTTGGTCATCAAAATGGCGTATGGTGTACAACGAAACGTTCTCATTATAAGTTACTTTGAATTTCTTTGACAATACATTCCTAAGCTCCTGAAAATTGCCAAATTTATCATCAATGCATACGGAAAAACTGATGGCTGAATTCTGAATTAAGCTAACTTTCATCTTAAATTCATGAAGTAATGCAAAGATTTCACTGATGTTTTCTTCCATAATGAAGGAAAAATCGATAGACGATAGCGACATCAAAAGTTGATTCTTTTTGACAATAAAACACGGCAAATAAGGTTCAAGATCAGCGCCTTTCGATACACTAGTGCCAGGCAATTCTGGTTCCAGAAAGGACTTTACATAAAGTGGAATTTCCTTTTTCTGCAAGGGCTGCAAGGTTTTTGGATGAATAACACTCGCCCCATAAAACGCCAACTCAATGGCTTCCCGGTAGGAAATCTGATTCAACAAAGTAGCGTTTTCAAAATAACGTGGATCTGCATTCATAACCCCGGGCACATCTTTCCAAATGGTTACGCTTTTCGCATTCATACAGTAGGCAAAAATTGCAGCCGTATAATCAGATCCTTCTCTCCCGAGTGTCGTTGTAAAACCATTGGGATCCGAACCGAGGAAACCTTGCGTAATAAACAAGTTCTTCTTTTTAGCAAGCTTAGAAATTATGGTTTGGGTAGTTTCCCAATCAACTTCAGCATCGCGATAAGTCGCGTCTGTTTTGATATAATTTCTAACGTCTAACCACACCGTTTTTATTCCACAATAATTCATATAGTGAGACAGAATGGTAGTGGAAAGCAACTCTCCAAAACTTACAATTTGATCGTATACGAAGTTGTAATTCGGAGACTTATTGTGCGCAAGAAAATATTCGAGCTCCAAAAACAAATCTGCGACCGCACTAAAAACGGCATTCTTATCATCTTCAAATAAATCTAACAGGATTTCATTGTGGTATTTCTTCACTTCCTGAATAGACGACTGCAAAGCAGCAGATTTAGCAAAATAGTCTTTAACAACGACTTCGAGTGCATTAGTAGTTTTTCCCATCGCAGAAACAACCATAAGCACATCATCAAAACCTACTTTTTGCAATACAAGGCAAACATTTCTTATTCCGGAACCATCTTTTACGGAAGCGCCACCAAATTTGAATATTCTCATAAAAGTTAATTTATAATTTTAAGAATCAAAAGTCACAAAGACCTTCATTATTTGCAATTTCTATTTTCCAAAATTCTCAATTCCCACTTCATCCATTTGCGCAACTCGCCAGTCAAGTAATATTTTAGCGCCGGATCTTTCGTAAAAATCAATGGCAGGCTTGTTCCAATTCAAAACAGCCCATTCTACTCGGCGAACGTTGTCTTTTTTTGCTTGTTCAATAACCGCTGCATACAGTTGAAATCCATATCCGAAAGCCCGCATTTCTTCGGTGACGATCAAATCTTCTAAATGAATTGTTTTCCCTCGCCACGTTGAGTAACGATAGTAATATAGCGCCATTCCAACAATCCGCTTTCCCGTTTTTCCCGCTGACACTTCTGCAACAAACGTATAAAACAACGGATTAGGGCCAAAACCATCGCGCTCCAAATCCGAAACAGTTATGACAACAGCATCGGGTTCCTTTTCAAACGCTGCCAATTCTTGAATTAAACTCAAGACTGCCGGCATATCTTCTTTTGTGCCTTTTCGGATGGTCATTTTTTGAAGCTTTAACCCGCTATTCGTTTCAATCTTTTGTGTGATTGCTTCGTTCCTCGCAATGCTACACAAAAGGATTTCCTCTACTATCGGGGCTAGGGTTACTTTTTGAAAAGACAAATATACAAATCCAAGACATTGAAATTCCCATTTAGAAATTCCAAATTCCAAATAGTAAACTCAAAAGTTGCGATGGGCAAATTGATTATTCGAATTTCACGTTATATTTGCACAAACAACTACAACGATTTCGCTATGGAAGAACGCAACAAAACGCTGGGGGAATTTATCATTGAAAATCAAAACGCTTTTCAGTATTCATCAGGAGAGTTATCTCGAATCATAAATTCTATAAGATTGGCGGCCAAGGTAGTCAATTACAAGGTAAACAAAGCGGGTTTGGTAGATATTGTGGGCGCTGCAGGCGAGCAAAATGTGCAAGGCGAAGACCAGCAAAAACTCGACGTGTACGCCAATGAAATTTTCATTCAAACCTTGATAAACCGTGAAATTGTTTGTGGTATTGCTTCCGAAGAAAATGATGATTTTATAACCGTTTCTGGTTCAGATAAGAGTCACAACAACAAGTATGTAGTTCTCATGGATCCATTAGATGGGTCTTCAAATATCGATGTCAATGTGTCGGTCGGAACTATTTTTTCTGTTTACCGCCGAATCACGCCAGTCGGAACCCCGGTTAGCATTACCGATTTCCTTCAACCCGGGGTAAATCAAGTTGCCGCCGGTTATGTGATTTATGGGACCTCTACTATGCTGGTTTACACTACTGGTCATGGGGTAAATGGATTTACACTCAATCCCGCCATCGGAACTTTTTATTTGTCTCATCCCAATATGAAGTTTTCAAAAGACGGGACAATCTATTCGATAAATGAAGGTAATTATGTACATTTTCCGCAAGGAGTCAAAAACTACATTAAGTATTGTCAGTTAGAAGAAGGTGATCGTCCTTATACGTCACGCTATATTGGAAGTTTGGTTTCAGATATCCATCGCAATATGATCAAAGGAGGAATTTATATTTATCCCACCAGCTCAAAGGCCCCAAAAGGCAAATTGCGCTTGTTGTATGAGTGTAATCCCATGGCGTTTATAGCGGAACAAGCGGGCGGCAAGGCGTCTGACGGTTTTGGAAGAATTATGGAAATTCAACCTACTGAATTACACCAAAGGGTGCCTTTTTTCTGCGGCAGTTACAATATGGTTCAAAAAGCGGAGGAGTTTATGCGACTGGCCTAAACCGATGTGTCATGAAATGTTACAAATAAAAAATTCCAAATCCCAAAGGTAGATGAACCTTGGAATTTGGAGTTTCTATATTGAATTATTTATCTATTCATATGTTGCATTTCGTAGATAAAAGTATCTAAATCTACGTTGGCACCAATCAAAACCATGGCTTTGTCTACAATATAATTTGTGTTTGCCGGAGTAAAACCAAGTGCAATACAAAATTTACGTAGTAATTTTATTTGTGTTTCCCCTAAATGATGGTCCACATATACCATCCGAGCTAAGTCATACAAACGCTCCAATCTTTGGGTGTAAAGGTATGGTGGATTAATAGGGTATTTTAACGGATTTTCTAGAATTTCTTCGTATTCTGTCGGCGAAATTTCTAGATGCAAAGCTAATTTATCAAGAAATTTTTTTTCTTCAGGACTAAATTTTCCATCATTCACAGCAACCCTTACGATTGCAGAAAAATGACCTTTATTACGATTTTTGAACTCACTATCAAATAAATCAGAAAAAGACATATGTTTTGGTTTAGATTCTATTGCAAAGATATATTTATTTCGTTTTTCTGGAATACAAATTTGCCATCATTTTAATTTATTTTTCAAAGTCTAGTTTTATGATTTTAGCACGATTTCATTCGCAATATATGTTGTAAGTTTACATCCCTGAAAAAGGTAGCAAACATGTCGAGTTTTTGGATTTATGTTGAGATTGGCTTAAAGCACGTATTGGATAGTAATGCGTATGATCATATTCTTTTTTTGATGGCATTATCAGCGACACACACATTTAAAGAGTGGAAAAAATTACTCTTGTTGATAACCATATTTACCATTGGGCATACTTTCGCACTCGTGCTTTCCGTATACAACGTCTTGAACATCTTGGAAAGTTTAGTAGAATTTTTGATTCCAATTACGATATTAGTAACCGCAGTACTCAACTTTGTTCCCAACAAGAAATCTAAAAAGAAGGGAAGTTCGGCAGCAGTTGCCACATTAACTTTATTTTTTGGGCTTATTCATGGTTTGGGTTTTTCCAACTATTTTAAAGCTATTTTGCCGGGGAACGCTTCTGAAAAGGTGAAACCATTGTTTGAGTTTTCTCTCGGAATCGAAGCGGCACAATTAGCGGTTGTTTTGAGTATTTTAGCACTTTCATATATTGCACAAACAATTTTTAAAGTGTCGAAAAGAGATTTTACTATTGTCGTATCAGCTTTTATTATTGGCGTTGTTACACCTATGATTATCGAAAACCAATTCTGGACAACATTCAAATGGAACTAGAGAAATTAAATAAATACGATAAGGCTTATCTCCGAATCGCAAGAGAATGGAGTCAATTGTCATATTGCAAAAGAAAACAAGTCGGCGCGATTATAGTGCGAGACAGAATGATTATTTCAGACGGATACAATGGTACTCCAACAGGTTTTGAAAACTGTTGTGAAGACCAAGACGGTTTGACGAATTGGTATGTATTACATGCTGAAGCAAATGCTATTTTGAAAGTGGCTAGATCTACGCAAACCTGCGAGGGTGCTACATTGTATATTACTTTGTCACCTTGCCAAGAATGTAGCAAATTGATTCATCAATCCGGGATCAAGAGAGTTGTTTATCAACATGGTTACAGAGACACTTCAGGTGTTGATTTCTTGCTGCAAGCGGGAGTAATTGTTGAGCAGATTCAAGAATTGGACTAAAATGAATAAACGAACTATTTACTTTCCGATTGTCATTTCGTTTGCTGTTGCAATTGGAGTGATACTTGGTAGCATGTTAGATTTCCCCATCCATCGGCCATTATCATCCAAGAATAATTCTAAAAATAAACTCAACAGATTGCTTGAATTTATTGACGGAGAATACGTTGATAAAGTAAATGCTGACTCTATAGTAGATTTAACCGTAACAAACATTTTAGCACAACTTGATCCGCATTCTGTATACTTGCCGCCAGATTTGCAGTCTGATGAAGCGGAGAGTTTTAAAGGAGATTTTGTTGGAATTGGAATCAACTTTTACATGTATAATGATTCAGTTGCAGTAATCAAACCTATTGAAAACGGACCTTCGGAAAGGGCAGGGATAAAGGCTGGAGATCGTATTTTATATGCGGATAATGTCAAGCTTTTTGGTCGAAAATTACCCGCTGACAGCTTATTTTCTAAACTTAAAGGTGAGCCGGGGTCAGCGGTTGTACTAACTGTTTTTAGAAAAAGTGAAAAGAGAAAGTTCAAAGTTAAATTGCAACGCGATGTAGTTCCGATTAAAAGTGTGGATGTAGCGCTAATGCTAGGTCCAGACACAGGTTATTTAAAAATCAATCGTTTTGCAGAATCTACTTACGATGAATTTCAAACAGGCATGACCAATTTGAGAAATGCAGGCATGAAAACCTTTATTATTGATTTAAGAGATAATTCAGGGGGTTATATAGAAACCGCGGTGAAAATAGCCGATGAATTGTTGGTTAGTAAGAAACTGATTGTTTTTACCAAGAATAGAAGAAATGAAATCCAAAAATCAATTGCAACAGACAGAGGAGATTTTGAGGAAGGGAAGGTCTATATTTTGATTAACGAAAATAGCGCTTCCGCCAGCGAGATTTTGGCTGGTGCTATTCAAGATAATGATCGTGGATTGATCATTGGTCGACGTTCTTTTGGTAAAGGGTTGGTGCAGCAAGAGATGAATTTTGAAGATGGTTCAGCGGTCCGCCTCACTATAGCAAGGTATTACACACCAACTGGGCGCTCGATTCAGAAGCCTTACACAAAGGGCAATGATCTAGCTTATGCAAATGATTTTTATAAACGCTACCAAAACGGGGAATTGTACGAAAAAGATAGTATTAAAATTGCCGATTCATTACAATTTAAAACGCCAAAAGGCAAAGTGGTTTATGGTGGTGGCGGAATAGTTCCGGATGTTTTTGTTCCATTAGAAGGCAAACAAGGAGAGGGAAGCGTCGCTTATCTCATGCAGCAATCCGGATTTGTCGGGCAGTTTGTTTTTGAACAGTTGGATCGTTTCCGGTCTAATTTTAAAGGTTTAGACTTTAAATCTTTTTTAGCGAAAGTGAATGCAAGTGATTTGTATTATAAAAACTTTCAGGATTATCTCACTAGTAACGGAATCAACCTGAATTTATCGGGAAACAAAGCGATGGTGAAACGCTATCTTACGGCAGAGTTTGCGCGACAAATTTTTGACGAGCAAAAATACTACGAAATTGCTCTGAAAGAAGACCCAATGATTAAAGCAACTTTAAGTCAAGAAAGCGCCAGATAGTTCATTACTTATTTATGCTATCATGACTTTGCGAGTCAATACCGCCATTCCATAAAGTGAGGATATCTGTAGCGACTGCCGCGCCGCTACCAGCTGCAATTGACAATTGACTTCTCCAGCCGGCTAGCGTTCCCGCTACATAAATTCCGTCGGCGACTTTATGATCATTATTCTCAAGGTAAATCCGCTGTTTTTGGGCAACAGCCTTTGGATGAGGTTTTACGAATTGCATCAATCCTTCAATTGCAAATGTATTTGAATAACCTATGGCAATCACAACGTTTTTTGATGTGTAAACTTCTTTGTTGGTATGTATCCGGAAATTGGGGTATTCGCCTTCGATTTTAAGTACCTTCTCACCTGTAATCTGGCGCACATGCGGATAAAGCTGCGACAAACTCTGCAAACTTGTATGGAGTAGATCAGAGCCTAAAGTCCCAGGCGATATTCCGTAGGCATTATTGAATAAGGCTTCTTGTAGCGAGGAAGTTTTTTGGTGTGCGATAAGTCCTATTTCCTTATCAGCAGCAAAAGCTTTTTTGTATGCTGACCCCAGAACAAGGGCACACGAAACGCCAGATACGCCACCGCCAATGATTAATACATCAAACACGGCTTATTGGTCTTTCATTTTGTCAATAATCATTTTCGACATTCTAAAAATCAAAAGGATACATACGGCACAGAATGCGGCTGCAATTCCGATAAGCGCAACCATACTATCGCCGTCGAAAAGATGATTGAAGTCGAGTATAGTGAGATTGAAAATGATAAGAGCTAAGGCAATAAAAACCAGAATAGTTGTAAAAATTTTCATTGTAAATCATTTTGCGAGGGTAAAACTACTACAAATCAGATTAAGCAAACAAACCTTTAACATTCGAAGCAAATAATTTAACAGCAATAGCTAAGAGTACAACACCGAAGGTTTTTCGTACGACACCTAGCCCCGTTTTTCCTAGCATTTTTTCAATTTTCGATGACGATTTTAGGACGCCATAAACCACAATAATATTGAGAATGATGGCTACTACAATATTTTCAACGTAATACTGCGATCGCAAAGAAAGCAAAGTGGTCATCGTTCCCGCGCCAGCAATCAGCGGAAAAGCTAGAGGAACAATCGAGGCTGAACTGGCTTCAGTGTCGCGATAGATTCGAATCCCAAGAATCATTTCTAAGGCAATAAAAAATAACACAAACGAACCAGCTACGGCAAAGGAATGTACATCAATGCCAATGAGTTTCAAAAAACCTTCGCCTACAAATAGAAAAACAATCATTATGATGGCCGCAACTAACGAGGCTTTTTCAGATTCAATATGACCGTGTTTGTTCCGCAAATCGACTATAATGGGAAT